>JBFZFJ010000467.1:0-7105 GCA_041306405.1 Verrucomicrobiales bacterium
GTGTAAACGCGCACCCGGCGGGCGATTTCGGGGAACAGGTAACCGGCTTTGAGCTTGAGGAAATTGGAATTAATCGTGGCCATGCGGGCGGACGTTTAACGGCCGCCGGGCAATCGCGCAAGACCGGAGGCGGCCGGAAAGCCGCCATTTTCGCGTCGCCTCAAGGCATCAGCAGACCCGAACCGTCTCCACCCCGAGCAAACGCCCGAGCTTTTCGATTTTTCCGGCCAGGTTCCCCACCCCGACCGCGCAATGGTGCGCGGGGCCTTGCGCGTTCCAGTCGTTGGTGAAGCGCCGGGCGCCGATGCCGAACTTGTAGCGGCTGTTCGTGTTGCCGATTTCCAGCACCGGGCCGGGGACCGATTCGCCCTCGGCGACCAGCAGCTTGAGCCGCCCGTCCCCGGTCTCGACGACCGAGAGCAGCGTGACCGGCCCGTGCTTCACCGACATCTCGACGGACAATCCGCGGCCGACCTTGCCGTGATAGACATCGAGCGGGCGCACCTTGGTTTTCCCCTCCACGATGGCGATGTGGCCGGGTCCGTCGTGGCCCATGAGCACTACGTCCTCCTTCCAATCCATCGCGTAATATTCGGTGAATGAACCACCCGCGCCGAAGCTGTCCATGATCTTCATCGCCTGCGCGTTCTTCACTTCGTATTCGCCGGCGACCGGGATGCCGCGGGCGGTTAGCAGGGAATTTCCGAGAATGATCGAGCTGATGGCGTCTTCGTTGTCCACGTTGCCGGTGCCCATGTAATAGTAGGCCAGCGACCCGAGATCGTGCTCCGCGACCAGCCGGTCCAGCGCGACGGAAGTGCGGGCCGCGCGCTCCAGTTCCTCCTGCGAGCAATCGGCCTGCACATCGAACTGATCGCGGAAAAGCGCCACCCGCGCGGCGATGTCCTCATCGCTAACATCACGCCGCATCGCCGCGAGCTCGTCGACCTCCACGATTTCAAGATGCCCGCCGAAGGTCGCGCACTGGAGCGTGGTGTCGGAATAAATGTCGAGCATGCCATTGTAATAATGCCCCATCAGACCGAGCCGGTTGTGCGACATCACATGGGCGACGCGGGCGGCATCGATCCACGCGTCCACCTCGTCCCAACACTCCGGATCGTCGTGCAGCATGCCGGTGATTTGTTCGAAAGGAATGCGCGCGCGCTTGAAGACATTCGCGATTTCCGGCACCGGACACGCCGAGCAATGCGCGAGCCACTCGCCGGTCATCGCCGTGCGGTCGCCCATTTTATTGAACTTCGCGTAATCGATCGCCGCCTCGGGCGCCAGGTTCAGGATGATCACCGGAACCTTCGCCCGGCGGACGACCGGTAGCACCGTGGAAGAAAGCGCGTAAGTGGTGACGTGGAGGAAAATAATATCCACGTACTCGCGGCGGAACTGGTGCCCCGCGTCCATCGCTTTTTCCGGCGAATCGATCAGCCCGAGGTTGACGATTTCCACGCCCGGCCGGCCAAGCTTCGCGCTCACTTCGCCGAGATAGCCTTCCAACCGTTCCTTCAAGCCCGCGAACTGCGGCCAGTAAGTGTCCAAGCCGATCCCAAAAAGCCCAACGCGAACCGGAGTGTTTTTCATCCCCATAAACTATCGAATGGCCAGCGCTTTGGAAATGGGGCTATTGATCATTCGCATACGGAAAATGACCTCACCTGCCAGCGACTACTTCCGCTACTTTCCCGCCACGCCGGACATGGAGCTCTGGGGCCTCGGCGTGACGGCGGCCGGACACACCCGCATCCGGGCGGGAACCTCGTATCCGCCCGCTTCCCACCCGGAAGATCACGCACTCAACTGGTCTCACGGACGGGTGCTCGACGCGCTCCAAATCGTGCTCGTTTCCGAAGGCGCGGGCTGGCTGGAAACCCGCGCGACCGGCCGCCGCCGCGTGCGCGCGGGCATGGTGTTTCTGCTCCTGCCCGCCACTTGGCATCGCTACCGCCCCGATCCACAGACCGGCTGGACGGAGAGCTGGATTGAAGTCCAAGGCCCGGTGGTGGATGGACTCCTGTCGGCAGGGACGTTTCCAGCGGCCTCCATCATCTATCAGGGCGCGATCGATGCCGGGCTGGAGGAAGCTCTCGACGCCATCCACCGGCAAGTCTTGATAGAATCCAGCTCCCAACCCGAGCTATCCGCCGCCGCGCTGCGGGCGCTCGCTCTCTGCGCACGAACAGCCCGGAGCGGCGTCCGCCCGTCACGCATCCAGCGGGCGGTGGACGACGCGGAGCGATTTCTCAACGAACACCACGCCGAGCCGGTCAACGTCGAGGAACTCGCGGTGAAACTCGGCGTGGCCTACTCGCACTTCCGCCGCGCGTTCCGCGCGCGGACCGGATTCGCGCCGTGGAAATACGTCATTCACTTGCGGCTAACACGCGCCCGGCGGCTGCTCGCGTCCAGCGATGCCAAGCTCGACGACATCGCCGCGCGGGTCGGATTCAGCTCCGGCTTCCACCTCTCGAACGCGTTCAAGCAAGCCTACGGGCAAGCGCCCGACACGTGGCGGCGGACTTTGGCGGAATGAATCCGCTCACGGCACGAACAGCACCTTCCCCGAGCGCTCCGGCGCGTCAAGCCGAGCCAGCGCGTCGCGATACGCTTCAAGAGGATAGGTTGAATCCACGTGTTGCACGAGTTTCCCGGCGGCCACGCGGGCTGCTAGATCTCCATAGACTCCATTCACCTCGTCACGCGGCGCGTTCTCGATCCAGCGGCTCACCCACAGCCCGCGCACCTGGATGTCGCGGAAAATCAGCAGGCCGTTAGGAACCGTCACCGGCTTGCGGCCCATCGCGCCGTAAGTGATGTGGCTACCGCTCTCGCGCAGCAGTTTCATCAGGCGCAGTGCGCTGTCCCCGCCTACGGCGTTGAAGGCGAGCGCGGCGTTCGCACCGCCGAGAACTTCCCGGGCGGCGGCATGTCCGTTTTCGTCATCGATGAAAACCTGGTCCGCACCGAGACCGCGGAGTTCCTCGAACACCTCGGGCCGCCGGACGAAGGAAATCGTGCGGATGCCGAGATCCCGCGCGAGCTGGATCACGCAGCGGCAGACCGCGGAGTTGCCCGCGTTCTGCACGATCCACCCGCCCTTTTCCAGCGCGCCGAAGCCGTGCAGCAGACGCCACGCCGTCGCCGGATTCACCTTGAGCATCGCGGCCTGGTGCGGATCGATGCCGGGCGGTAGCCTGAAAAGACTCTCGCCAGGAACCGTCGTGTGGGACGCCCAAGTCGATGCACGGCGCAGGAAAATCACCCGGTCGCCTTCCTCGAAATCCGCGGAATTGCTCAGCTCCACCACCCCGCAGCCTTCGATGCCAGGCGTCGCCGGCAGCGGCGGCCTCACCCCGTATGTACCCTCGATGATGTTCAGGTCGGCCGGATTCACCGGTGCCGCGAGGATGCGGACCAAGACATCGCCGGGATCAAGAGCTTGCGAAATCAGGCATGCGGCCTCGAACTCGAGGACATCCCGCGGATTCCCAAATTGCCTGAAAACCAACTCTTTGCCGGAGGCCGCTGAATCGTCGTCTTCCATACGGATAACTTGCCACAAGAACGCGCCAAGCCAAGCGAGAAGAGGCCGGAGCGATCAATCCCACGAACCCCGGCCTCACCACCAGGATTCCATCTGCAGTCCCCAGGTCCATCCGGCGGTCCGGTCGTTATAGTCGAGGCCGCCGACCTCGCCCTCGAGGCCCTCGCTCCACATCGCGTAGGTGAGAAACGCCCGCAGCACCGGGCGGCTGAAAAACTCGTCACCCAGGGAAACCTTTGGGGCGACCGTCAATTTGCCCAAGGTGCCGCCATCGCCATTCCGGGTCGAGGACGCCCAATCCACTCCGCCTTCGAAGGCGAGGCTGAACACGTCGGAAATCTGCCAGATCGGACGCAGGCCTCCCGAGACCCACTGCGGGTCAGGCGCGTCGGTGGCGAAGTCGGTGTATTGGCAGGCCATCGCCGCCCCGATGGAAAATTGCTCGGTCGGCTGCACCACCACCTGGTCCGTCCCCCGGAACCGCCACAAGTCATAAGTATCCGGGCGGATGAATGAGCCGGAAGAAGTGTTGAACGTTTCAAACCCGGCAGTGAACGTCAAAGCCGCTCCGGTAGCGGCCTGGATCGAGAACGTGTGCAGGCTTTTTTCATCGAGAAACCCCTTGTGGTTTTCACCAGGCTCCTGACCTCGGGTTCCGGAGCCGCTTTCGCGACTTGGGCAGGCTTCTTCCGCGGCGTCGGCGCGGGGCCGCCGCGGACTCGGTTTTTAACTCGCGAATCCGGGATTCCAGCCGGCTGATCCGCTTTTCATAATCTCCGCGTAATGCGTCAAGCTCCCGCCTCAACTCCGCAGTCGCATCGTTCCGCGGCATCGCGGGCGTTGCGAATCCAAGCAGCAATCCGCCCGCACAAAACATCAGGGTTTTCACAAATGCAGAAAACCACCCGGCCGCAAGCACCGTCAAGCCGCTTCAAAATCCCCCTCTGCCAGGCCATCCGGATTTTTTCCGCAATGTTCGCTTGTGATGCGGCGCGCGGATTTGCTTAAACCAAGCAGGATGCGTCCGGGAAAATTCCATCTGTTGCGAGTCGCCGGGTTGTTGCTGGGTGCGGCGACCTGCCTTTGCGCGGAAAATTTCGCACCGCCTGCGGAAGGGCCGGTGGCGTTCCGCCGCGACCGGATTCCGCTGGACACGGAGGCGATGGCTGGTCTTTCCCGGCAGCTGGCGACGCTCGCGGAGGGGCTGGATTTCAAAACGGCCGCGAACCGCCGGGCCGTGGCACAGATGCTCGCCCTCTCGGCAGCACTGGACCCGGCTAACAGCAGGGCGAGAGAGCTCGTCGCCCTGTTTCAAAAAGACAAACGCCCGGCAGCCATCGATCCCGGAGAGGTGGCGAAATCCCGGGAGCGGATCTGGCAATATCTAATTTGGCTGGAGGCGCCGGAGTCCGGAAGCCAAGGTCAGGCGCTGGCCGCCTGCCTGAAGGACGTCATGCGCATTTCCGATCCGGAACATCCGCGGGCGGAAGCCTTGCGCGCCGCCGGAGAACGCGGCGCATGGCAGGGCTGGATTCCGGGGCTCGCCGCTTACGAGACCGCGGCAGCCGCAAAGCCAAAACCGCAGGAGAAAGTGGTGGCTGCCAATCCCGGAATCAAGCTTTCCCAGGCGCGGGTTTCCACACCGCTTTGGAAAAATGTCGGCAAGGACGAGTCCGCAAAATGGGTTCTCAGCCCCGCGCCACTCCAAATGTCCGCCGAAATGAATCAGCCCGAGGAGGGTCAGCCGGAACCCTTTTCGATGACCATCGGCTCCGGGGATGGCGATCACCGCCTCTCGCAACTGAGCATCCCGCTCCTCCGGGTTCTCCAAAAGCAACACGGCAGCCTCCCTGTGGGCGGCCGCATCACCATCAACAGCGACGCCTTGGAAATGTCGTTACTCTCCAACAAGCGCCAAACAATCAGCGCCGCCGCCGCCGTCCTCGCGAGTTCCGCGATTTCCGGCCGCGAGCCGGACGCCACGATCATCGGAATGATCGATGAACGCGGAGCCTTCAAGCTGCCGAACGGATTCTGGGAGCAGCTCCAGTCGTTAGGCCCCGGCAGCGGCGGACGCCTGGTCCTCCCCTCCTCCGCCGCCGCTTTCCTGCCCTCGATGCTGGCCTTGGAAAAGCCCGGCTTCTTTCTCGAATACGAAGTCCTTCTTGCCGCGAACTTCCAGGAACTCCTGGATTTAACGGAAAAATCACCCGGCGAAAACCTTGCGAAAGCCTCCGCGCAGTTCCGGGAAATTCGCGAAAAGACCGGATCCCAGGCAATCGGCCAATACCTTTCCAACAACTTCGTTCGCCGCCGTCTGGCGGAAATCACCCAGGATGCAGCCTACCACTACTCGGCAAAAATGCTCGCGCTCCAAGGCGCGGGAAATCGCCCCGCATTCATTTCCCGCGCGGTTCTTGCCTCCGAACTCCGCCATGCCATCGAGCCCATCAACGGGCTCGTCAAACAGGACTTTTATAGCATCGAGCTGTCGCAACTGAACCAGCTTGTATCCACTCAGGAACCTTGTCGGAACGAGCTGAATCGCCTTCTTCGCTATGCGGAAAAGGGCGACCGTGAGTTGCTGTCCCGTGTCCAGGACATGGTCGCCGCCATCCGGGCTCTGGAGCGGTCTCTCAAAACGCGCGATGAATTCGCCTCCGGGATCACCGATAGCTTTTCCCCCTACTCCACGCTGGTCCGTATTCACGCTGAAGTCACCGCGGAGCTCGCCACGGCAATCTCTGATTCCGAAGCCGCCCAAGCCCGTTAGATCATTCCGCACGGCGAATCCCGAGTCGCCCGCCTGCGAATTTGTGCGACGTTCCCGCCGAGCTCACCAGGCCAGCAGCCGGGTGATCGCGGCGCGCAGCGCGGTTTCCAGAACCGCCGCCTCGCCGTGACTGAGCGGGATGGTCACCTTGCGCAGGGATTTATCTTCCGTGGTCTGGCGGGAAATACTCAGAAGATAGGGTGCGCGCTCCGGATCATCCTGAAAGTTCAACTCGAACGCGCTGTTCGCCTTCTCCGACTGATGGAAGAGTTTCGCCTGAGGCTGGCGGCCTTGTAACGCGGCGAGCACGGCTCCGAGATCGGACAGCCCCCATTTCATGATGATTTTGTTTTCCCAGTCGAACTGCTTTTCGCCGGACTGCGCGGCGGCATCGACAAAAACGGCCGCCTTGGCGGGATTGAGACCGAAACGAACCACCCCGCCGCTGCCGCGGGAATTCGGCTTGTAGATCGCGTATTCGGGGGAGCGCTCGGTGGCGGACTGGGAGGATTCTAGGACGGTGTCTTTCATGGAATTACTTGGTTGGATACTTGTGCAAAGTGGCAGGCTCGGAATCACGGCGCAATCAAAAAGTGTTCATGAGAACATTTTCAAGTGAACAGTTAAGATGTCCTAAAGTTTCTGCGCCGCGGATTCAAAAATGAATCTTGGCCCGCCCCACTCCCGCAGGCAGGCTCCACCGCAGTGAACGCCCGCGTGTTGATCGACGGACCCTCGGAGCTCGTCTTCGACTACGCCATTCCGGCAGGGCT
>JBFZFJ010000468.1:0-21031 GCA_041306405.1 Verrucomicrobiales bacterium
TGCAGCGGTAATCTGTGGGGACTCCTTGGCTTCTTCTGCCGAAGCGGAAAACGCAAATACGAGGGTGAGTAGAGTGGTTATAATCGTCTTCATTTTATGTGTGTATTTTCTGGCCAACGTCTAGCTGTGGCACCGGCGAAATGGAAGCTCGAATTCAAAGAAGGACGTTATCGCCGGTTGCCACTAGCGTCTTGTTCTCTCCGTCGTTGGTTTGGCGCTTTTCCTCCGGCGCAAGAAGATCGAAAAGCCTGCCAAAACAAAAAGAGCCGACGAGCTAGGTTCTGGGACTGAGGCAAGCCCATGTATCGCACTCACGCCAAGTGCCCCAACACTCACCGCGAGACCGATATCTGGATCTATTGCATACAGGTCAGTTTGATTGCGAGATGAGGCATATAGAACATCGGTCTGCGAGTCGTAGGCAAGTCCAGATCCTCCGATAGAAAACTCTACTCCGAGCGATCCGACCGCACTCGAGCCACCAGTAACAACATTGATGGAATAGAGAGAGTTGGTTCCTACACCGTAAAGTGTGTCCCGAAGTGGCGAATACGCCAAACCGTGGAGCGCAACACCGCTGCCCAAAAGGCTAAAAGCACCGGTTCCGGGAACTATCAAGTAGATGTTCCCGCTGCCATAGTCACTTGCATACAGGAGACCGCGTCCAGGATCGTATGCGAGTCCATCCCCCCTAAATGCGTTTGAAAAGTCTCGGACAAATGTTGCAGCTCCAGTGGTTGTGGAGACGGAATACAGTTCATCACCGCTCATCGCCCAGAGGCGATCAGCAGAAGAGCTTTCCGCCAAGCTGTCACCAACGAATATTCCGGTCTGTCCCAGTATATTGGCGGCTCCAGATGCAGTGCCGATTGAGTAAAGCTCCGAGTTGCTACGCGCTCGGATACCGAAAAGACTCGCGGCTGAAGCGTTGTCAACTGCCATGATCGCCATCGCAATGATCGACAGAATGGTAGCCATGTGGAGAGATCGATTCATAGTTGGAATTTTCTTTGAGAGAACGTTAGAGTGGATGCACCGGCGCTGGCGAGCCAGAATTCAAAGAAGGACGTTGTCGCCGGTTGCATCCCACGGCTTGTTCGCTTCTTTCTTCGCGGTAAGGATATTGGCTGGAAGTCACCTCAGATCGCCTCCTGTTCCGGAGAACGGTGACAAATACCCAAAAATTGCTGCGATCAACCCGAGAACGATGAGGACCAACATCTGCATCGCGACAAAAGACAGAATCGAACGCGTTGCCGCACCCGGATTCTTTGAGCCACCAGAATCTCGAAAGCTTGCGGATAGGCGGAACCGAATCAGACCAAAAGTCAGCATCACCGCAATCGACACTGGAATCCACAGCCAGCCCATAAGTCTATTCCCACGTTCTTCCAAGGATCCCGCGACCAAAATACTGCCAACCAGGATAAATGGAAACAGCCCGAGCAACACGCAACCAGTGGGGTTGGACTGATTTGGTTTGTCCGGGTGCATTAGGTTATTCTAGCGAACGTCTAGCTGTGGCACCGGCGAAATGGAAGCTCGAATTCAAGCAAGAACGTTATCGCCGGTTGCCACTAGCGTCTTGTTCGGCTTATGGTTTTCTGGATCGACCCACGAGCATTGCACAAACGACAGCACCCAAATATGCGGGAATCGAAGGCTCTGGAATTGGGGACGACGAACTCTGGATGATCGTGAACGTAAGGTAGTATCCCTCCACTATGTCATCGTTCGCGTCGAGCCGTCTTGTCGTCAGAAAGCCTCCACCAGATGTCGGATTCTCGAAGTCGAATGCTGCCGTCGAAATGTCAGATCCGCTGAAAACGGGATAAGGAGAACTCTCTGCGAACAATGCGAATCCTGCCTCAAACTCGCCGACATATCCAGGAAACACCAAAATGCCATTCCGGTCTGAATCGCTGAATGCATCGAATGCCTGCTTCGGCTCGAAAACGTAACTGATCAAACTGAGATCGGTCCCAGAAATCCCCCACTCGCTCCCAGTCACATTGAACTGCATAGAAGCAATGCTTCCGTATCGGTAGCGGTCACCAAATGTATGTGACCCCGTGACGGCCAAATGCGTGTCGTAAGAATCTGCCTCAAATGACAATGCACCGGAAATCGCAGCTCCATTCGCTACCCCTGCGGGTAATTGGCCGCCGAAGTGGGTGTAGTCAGTGATCATCCCCGACCAATACACCGTGACTACCGCCGCCGAGGTGGGTGCCACCGAAGATGCTGCCACTAGGAACGTATATAGAATCATCAACTTCGTATCATGCCTCAACGGGTGTCTCATTGTCTTGTGTTTATTGCCGAACGCAGAGGTGACTCGCGGCGAGGTGGAAGCCCGAAGCCAACAAGGCGGCTAGTCGCCGTCGATGTCCACCGTCTTGTTCTCCAATCTTTTGAAACCATGAGTGATACAGCATACCAAGAATCCTCCGAAGCGGACAAAATCCACTTCATCGACTGCGCAGTCTGCGGCGAAATGATCGACTGCCGCGATCTTGATGAAATCTGCCAGCACGAAGACCACAAACCGCACCCAGACATCCCATACAGCGGATCTCGTCGTATGGAGAACGTCTAGCTCATCCACGGCGGGGAGGGAAGCTCGAATTCAAACAGGAGCGTTACCCGCCGTTGGATGGAGCGTCTTGTTAGCATCATTTTCGGTTAGCAGGTGAAGCTCGATGAAAAACAGTCCAATCGTTCCACAAGCGTTGACACAGAGATCCGCAATCGCTGAATTCTCGATTTCGACACCACCAATCGTGCCATGCCTCCCACCAGATTCGTTGCTCAGCGCCGAGATTCCGCCGACAACAGATGCAAGGCCTGTGAGAACCTGATGTTCGCTTTGATGATCCTTCGCCACAAATCGCAAGGCAGCCTCGCACTGCCTGATCAACTTCCCAATATCCCCTTTGTCCGCCGGAGTCTCCTGCCTCTCATCGAGAATTGTCTTCAAGGTGGTCTCCAACAGTCGGCGAGCGGCCGTCATGGCTTCCGCCGGGGAGAGTGCCACGCCGCGGTGGGCCTCGATCCAGTCGGTTCTGAACGCACTCTCACGAATCTTGGAGTAACCAAGTCCAATCGCGTTGGGTGAAATGAAGGTGTGCAAATCCTCGCGAAGGGACTGTCGGTCGTCGTCGCTCGGATACGGATACTTGGACGACCTCTTGTAGAAGGTGAGATCGTTGAGCGCGTAATACTGCTGCTTGGGCGCCAGCGAATATAATGACTCAATGAACAACTCACTTCTCTTGGGTGTAAAGCCATAGTGGTCATAGTGCTTTACGAGGTTTGAATAACCGGTGAAACAGTCGCTGATCTCTCGTGCTGAAAAGCCGACCTTGTCGCCCGCAAATGCGAAGGCGAACTTCTCGGCTAAAGCGCGTGGGATATGTTCTACTTTCATTCGTTAACGTTCAAATTAGTGCAACAGCGCGATAGGAGAACGAATAAAAAGTAAGTGGAAAGCTAATGCCGCTTGCTACTCCAAGTAATGTTAGTCTTGTTTTCTATTTTATATCTGTCATTACGCCTGTCATAGTCCACTCTGGCGTAAAAGTATCTTGTATTCGAAATTCCTTTCCTTCTTTCCAGGTATCGATACGAACAGTAGCGACATAGCCCTTATCGACGTAAAAACCTATCATAGAAAACCCTCTAGCATCTCCCTTTTGGGTGACATAGAATTTCTGGGCTACCAACTCTCGCGCATCTGTTCGAATATTTATCGTGCCCACTCGCTGAACCCCCAAAGCCGCTAAGTCGGGTTTTACGTTCTCGTCTTCAAATTCAATATCGATCAGGAATTTCTGCTCTCCGAAACTGCTCTTTTGCATTCCATGGCCGAGTAAACGCGACTGTGCTCGTGATTCTGCGCCCAAACACATGGAGATCGCGATGAATAGCAGTGCTCGAGGATTGAATAGTGTGGTGCGCATTTTTGCTCTTTCTGGCTAACGTGTTGTTTGTCTACAGAAGCGGAGGAAAATGTCGAGCTGCTTTATAGACCGCAGAAATGAAAAATATTGTGTGGTGAACGGCAAGGTTTTTCGTGAAAATCAAGGTCCATATTTGGTTTTGGTTTTGCAAAAATGGAGGTTTGTATGCAATTTTGCGTATTATTCTGCAAAAATCAGCTTGTCAAAAACCTACGAATATGAGGGTTTACCCACGGATCAGGTGGTTAAACCTTCAGATAAAACCGATGAAATTGGAAGATCAAATCCGTGAGGTGATGCGTTTCAAGCACTACAGTCTGAGGACGGAGGATGCGTATGTGGGGTGGTATCGGCAGTTTGTGAAATTCCATGGGCTGCGACATCCGGGCGAAATGGGGGCGGCGGAGGTGGAGGCATTTCTGACTCATCTGGCAGTTGTCCGGAATGTGGCAGCGGCGACGCAGAATCAGGCACTGAGCGCGTTGGTTTTCCTGTTTAGGGAGGTGTTGAAGAAGGAGTTTGAAGGGGTGGATGCGATGCGGGCAAAACAGTCGAGACGGCTGCCGGTGGTGCTGTCTGTCGAAGAGACGAGGAAGCTGCTGATGGTGATGACGGGCGAGGAGGCGGTGATGGCCAAGATGGTGTATGGCTGCGGGCTTCGGGTTTTGGAATGCCTGCGGCTGCGGGTGAAGGACGTGGATGTATCAGGAGGAAAGGTGGAGGTGCGCGGTGGCAAGAATGACAAGGATCGGGTCCTGACGATGCCGAAGAGTTTGGTGGGGTTGTTGGAGGCGCAAATGCAGCGGTGCCGGGTGATTCATGACAAGGACCGGGAGGAGGGAGTGGCGGGGGTGTATTTGCCGGGGGCTTATGAGGTGAAGAATCCGGCGGCAGGGGTAAGCTGGCCCTGGTTCTGGTTGTTTCCTTCCAAGAGTTTATCGGCAGATCCGCGGGCGGACGGGCTGGAACGGCGGCATCATGTGCATGAGGTGCGGATGAGCCGGGCGCTGGCGGGGGCGGTGAAGGCGGCGGGTCTGGAGAAGAAGGTGACGGCGCACACGCTCCGGCATTCGTTTGCGACGCATTTGGTGCTGCGGGGAGTGGACATCCGCAGTGTGCAGGAACTGCTGGGGCACTCGGATATTCGAACGACGATGATTTACATCCAACTGGCGCGGGCGATGCGGGGGGAGATCACGAGTCCGCTGGATGATTTGTGAAGAGCCACGGCGAAGAAGCCACCGCGCCCCGGCTAACGAGCATTGCTTCCAGATATGGACGGAATGTCTGCAATTGATTGTGGGCGAGTGGATTATTGCGATTCGTCCTGTTACGGAGTGGATGGGCGGGGTCGTTTCGCGGGTGTGCGAGGGCGTTTCCTGGCTGCGGGAGGGGGCTCTTTGAGGTGCGTGGGGGCGTTTCTTGGGATTTGCGGAGGCGTCTCGCCCCACGCGTTGTTGCTCCGGGCGAGGCGCCAAATACTGCCAGGATGGCGCAATGATTTAACAGAATTCAACCCCTGATGAACAGGATGAACGCCGATGAATCGCGCTAAAAACGGGATCTTTATCTGTGTCCATCTGTGTCCATCTGTGGTTAAAAATTCTTAAAGTGACAGTATTGGGCGAGACGCCCGGGCAACGGCCTGCCGCGAGACGCTCCAGCCACTTTGCAGCCGTCACATTCCTTCTCTTGAAGCTTGGCAATCCATTGCCGATGTTTGAAAGTTGGCCATGTTTAGTGCCAATCAACTCACCCCGGAACAAAAAGACGCGCTCATCCAATGGGCCGCCGAGGGTGCCACCATGTCGGATCTCCAGCGCCATTTGAAGGACGATTTCGGCCATTCCCTCACCTACATGGACACCCGTTTCCTGATCCTCGACCTCGGCATCGAGCTGGTCGAGACGCCGAAGGTGGAAGCGAAAAAGGAGGAGAAGCCCGCGCCGGTTCCGACCGGATTTGTCACCGTGACGATGGACAGCCTGACTCTGCCCGGCGCGTTGGTCAGCGGAAAAGCCACTTTCAGCGATGGTGAGACGGCCGTCTGGATGCTCGATCAAAACGGCCGCCCCGGCCTGGATCCGGACACGGAGGGCTACCGTCCGACGCCCGAGGACATCAAGGAGTTCCAGGTGCAGCTCCGCGATTTGATTCAAAAAAGCGGGCTTTGAGCGGATCAGCGGGTCACAGACACGAAGCCCGTCCCGCGGCGTTAAAAGGAAGGAACATGCCCGGCCAGACCCCACGATTTCCCACGGCGCGCCACCGCAGCCGCCGGGGTTTTGTTTTCCCGTTGCTGGCTCTGTGCATGCTCGTTGCAAGCTGCAAGCCGCCCGCAAAATCCCCGCCCGCGAGCGTGGGCGAACTCGTTTCGCAACTCGCGGGCGCGCGGATCGACGCCGCCCGGACCAAGCTTGAGCTGAAGCGCCCGGACGAGGCGCTCGCCCTGCTGGTTTCCGCCCTGAATGCGGAGCCCGCTTCCCAAGAGGCACGCGATCTGGCGGAAACGATCCTGAAGGAAACAGTTTGGAATTTCCCGACTCTCACTCTCGCCCACCCGCTGCCGGTAGAACAAATCAACGTCGCCGGGCCGTCGTCGCTGTGGGTGAGCCTCGGCGGAAAGGCCAACACGACCGTCTGCTGGAATCTCGAAACGCCGCAAATCGAGAGCGTCCTGTTTCCCGTGGCCGATCACCAAACCCGCAGCCTGGTGTTTGACCCGGGGCATCAGTCGGTGGTCGTCGAACGCGGGCCGGTGACATTGCTTTGCAACGCGCGAACGCTCAAACCGATCCGCGATCTCGGCCCGCTGCCGGATTTCCTCACGCCCTCGGCCGTCATTGTTTTCTCCGCGGACGGCCTGCTGATGGCGCATCCGGGTTTCCTATCGGAGAACGACCATTCCGTCGTATGGCACCTGCGGGACACCTCGACAGGGGAAATCATCCGCTCCTCCGAGCCGCTGGCCCCTCGGCCGCTCGCCGCCTTCCTGGACCGCGCGCGACTGCGCGTGCTGCATGCCGACGGAAGCCTGTTGGAGATGCCCGTCTACCCGGTCGAGCCGGTCCTGAAGACCCCGCTGCCGGAGCCGGTGAAGCTGCTTCAGGCGCAATTCTCACAGGATGGAAACGCCGTGCTAACACTCCAAGATCCGGGGCCGCACCAGCCGGCCGTCCCGGCCGTTATTTCCTACCGCGACGAGGAGGACGGCTCGCTCGGCCCGGCGGCGCTGGCCTGCCGCTTCCCGTGGAGCCGCCATCCTAACTTGTGGACCGGCCTGATGCGCGATCCCGAGCACGCGCCGTTCGCGGTCGATGGAAACCGCGTGACCCTCCTGACGAATCCGCACGCGCCCGTCGAAGTGGCATCGGCGGTCACCGCAGTCGCCTTCGATGAAAAAAACCTGCTCACCGGCGAGGAAAACGGCACGCTGACCATCCACCGGCTGCTGCCTTTGCCTGGCATGCATTCCAGCGCGGGGAAACCCGCAGCCATCGACGAAGCGTCCCTTCTCGCCTTGGGAAACCTCAGCGCAGCCCTGGCCGGCAGCCGCTATGACGAAAAGGAACGGAGCTTCACCCGCATCGCAGCCGAAGCGAGAACCACGGCTTTCAACGCTTGCAACTTCGACGGTCTCCTCACCGTTTTCCCGCTCCTGGACTTCACCGAGGTCATCGCGGAATTCAAAACCATCCGCCATCGCCACGCCGCTCCCGAAGCATTCGCGCCGCTGCGGGACCGCCTCGAACGGGCAGAGCCCCCTGCCGCTGCCGCTCTCGCGCTTGCCCTGAAATCCGAGGACGCCGAACAGATCGAAGCCTGCCTCTCCACCGCCGTGGATCTTCCGCCGCTGCTCCGGCGCATCTCGCTCTCGCGCATCGCCTGGCTGCAAGGCCGCAAGGCGGAAGCGCTAGCAGGCTGGTCCGGAGTTTTCCCCGATCTAGCGGAGGTTCGCCTGCGCGAGGACTGGCTCGGCTGGGAACAGACGGATTTCCAGCCGGCGCTCGACCAGCTCCGCCAATGTGTTAGCGGCGAACTTGCCGCGATCCAGGTGCCGGAAAACTCCACGCCCGAGCAGCGGAAAGCCATCATCGCGCGCTTCACCGATCCCGCCACCATCGCCGCCGTCGGCCGCGCCCGGTTTGCCGATGCCTGCCTCAAGGCGGCGCTCGCCTTTTCCGCCCACAAGGAGGAAAAGGAAGCCACCTTCCAGCTCGCCAGCCTCGCCCGCAATCTCGGCGCGCCCGCCGAACCCTGCCTGCGGGCCGAGGCGCTCGCCCTGACCGCCCTCGGCGACTACCAGAAGGCTCACCCGCGCTGGATCGAGCTCATCACCGAGCATCCGGTGGAGACGACCTTGCCCGGCGACTACGCCGAAGCGGCCTACACCGCGTTCGAAAACGCCGACCCGCGGCAGGCGATGGAAATCCTAACCACCGGCATGCACCGCTTCCCGCAGGACGGGAATTTCGCGCTGAGGGCGGGTTGGGTCGCGCTGCTCACCGGCAACTCCGAGCGGGCCTATCGGTTCCTGCGCGAGGGCCAGCGCATCGGTTTCCCCGCCGAAAAACTCGAGAACGCCACCGCACTGCTCGTCATCGCCGCCGCACAGACCGGCGCGAACGACGACGCGGCCGTCTATTTCCAGGATCTGCTCAGGATTGATCCCGCTTGGGCGGATTACGCCACCCTCGACACGCTCGAATGGCCCGAGGAGCTCAAAGCGGTCCTCGGGCAATTCATGCGCTGACGGCTCAGGCGAGGTCTTTCACCTGCACCTGCGCCCACCATTCCTTAAAGGTGTTGATGAAAACATGGTGGTCCGGCTCAACCTGATAGGCGTCGTGATCCTCGATGGTGTCGAACCGCATCGTCAGCGCGTAATCCCATGACTGGTCGATGACCGGACGCACCACCACTTTCGCGGGAACCGCCCAGCGGCCGCCGGCCACCAGACCGATCTCGAACAGCGCCGCCAGACCTTGCTCGAAGATCGCGCGGTCCACGTCATTTTGATATTCTTCCTTCAGCCAGAAATAAACATGATGATCCATGCCGTAGGGAAATAAGCCCCGCAGGCACCCACCGCAAGCTTGATCCCGCCATGAAAATCCTCATCACCGCCTTTGGGAAATAGGCTGCTGATTTGATTTGCCGCTCCTTCTTGGGTCCCTAAACTCCGCCGCAAGTCCATGATCCGCCTGCTCTCCTCCGTCATCCTGCTGCTGTTCGCCATTCCGGCACTCGTCGCGCAAACCCCGTCGCTGCCATCGGATGTCTATAAGTCCGTGCTCCGCATCGAGGTCGCCACCCAGGTCCCCGACTATCAGACACCGTGGAATTCCGGCCGCTTCGGCGGCGGGATCGGCACCGGATTCCTGATCGGCAAAAACAAGATCCTCACCAACGCGCACGTCGTTTCCAACGCCCGCCGCATCCTCATCACCGTTTACGGCAGCCCCAAGAAATACCCGGCCAAGGTGGAGTTCATCGCCCATGACTGTGATCTCGCCCTGCTCTCGATCGACGATTTCAAGGACTTGGAATCCTTCCCCACCTTCGAGTTCGGCGATGTCCCAAGCCTCGAATCCCAGGTCCGCGTCATCGGCTATCCGGTCGGCGGCGAGCGCCTGTCCGTCACCCGCGGCGTCGTTTCCCGCATCGATTTCCAGCCCTACTCGCACTCCCGCGCGGATTCCCACCTGATCATCCAGATCGACGCCGCCATCAATCCGGGCAACTCCGGCGGCCCCTGCGTCCAGGACGGCAAGGTAGTCGGCGTCGCGTTCCAAGGCCTCCGCCAGGCCGACAACACCGGCTACATCATTCCCACCCCGGTCGTCCGGCGCTTCATCAAGGACATCGAAGACGGCAAGTATGATTCCTACGCCGACCTCGGAGTCAGCGAGTTCCCGCTCTTCAACCCGGCGATGCGCAAGGCGCTCGGCCTGCCTAACGACGACAAGGGCGTGCTCATCACCAACGTCATTCCCACCAGCTCGAGCGACGGCTTTCTCAAGCCCGGAGACATCCTCATGTCGCTGGACGGCAAGCAGGTGGACAGCGCGGGCATGATCACCATCGACGGCGAGAACGTGAACCTCAACGAGATCGTGGAGCGGAAATACGCGGGCGACAAAGTCGCCGTCCGCTGCCTCCGCGACGGTGCGGTGAACGATGTGGACATCACCCTCAAGCCGCTGGAATGGTCGAGGATGTACGCGGTGTCCTACGAGAAAAAACCGCGCTACACGGTTTTCGCGGGCCTCGTTTTCCAACCATTAGACACCAACCTCTTCGCCGCCTCCAAATTTGATGACGTCACCGTGCGCCGGCTCTACACCGACTACGTGCCGAAAGGGCTGTTTGAAAAACACAAGGACATCGTGGTGTTGACGCGGGTGGAGAGTGATCCGGTGACCAGCCAGCTGTCGAATTTCACCGGCTTCGCAGTGGACAAGATCAACGGCACCGAAGTCCGCGACCTCGCCCACGCCCACGAGCTTCTCCGCCCGAAAGAAGCGCCCGAGTTCTTCGTCATCGAGCTTTTCGGAGCCGAGCGGCCCATCGTGATTCCATCCGCCAAAGTCGCGGATGCCGACAAGCGGATGCGGGAAAACGGCATCACCCGCCTGGAAAACCTCGAGGACTGAGCCATGCCCCGCGTCGGCATCGCCCTGGGCTCGAATCTCGGAGACCGTCTCGCGAACCTCCAGGCGGCCCGCGACTGCCTGTTGGAAATCGCCACTCCGGGCGAGCCTTTCCTGCAAGCCTCGATCTATCAAACCGAGCCGTTGCTGTGTCCGCCCGGCTCGCCGCTTTTCTACAACTCCATCGTCGAGATCGACTTCGGTGGCGACCCGTTCGAACTGTTGGAGCTCACCCAGTCGATTGAGGAAAAGCTCGGCCGGACCGGCGTTCCCGCACGGAACGCGCCGCGGATCATCGATGTCGATCTGTTGTATTTCGGTGAGGCGGTGATCGATACCGAAGCGCTGCTGCTGCCCCACCCGCGGATCGGCGAGCGGCGTTTCGTGCTGCAGCCGCTGGCGGAAATCCGTCCCGACCTGGTCCTGCCCGGTCAGGCCGCGGGCGTTGCGGAGCTTCTGGTCCGCTTGGAATCCACCGAGCCGCCGCTGGTCCTCGTCACGCTTGCGATCCTGGATTGACGACTCTAGTTTTGCGCATGGCCATCGAGACAATCGCCGGGTTTTCCCCATCCATTCATCCAAGCGCCTTCATCGCCGCGAGTGCGGACGTGATCGGGCGGGTGACGCTGCACGAGGAGACGAGTGTTTGGTATAACGCGACCTTGCGCGGCGACATCAACGAGATCGTGATCGGTCCGCGGTCGAACGTGCAGGACAACGCGGTGATCCATCTGGCGGACGATTACGGCTGTTATGTCGGCGAGCTGGTGACGGTGGGCCACTCGGCGATCCTGCATGCGTGCACGGTGAAAGACGAGGTGCTCGTCGGCATGGGCTCGATCGTGCTCGACGGCGCGGTGATCGGCGAGCGCTCGATCATCGGGGCGGGAGCGCTGGTCACGGGCGGGACGATCATTCCGCCGGGCTCGCTGGTTCTGGGCTCGCCGGCGAAGGTGGTTAGGACGCTTTCGCTCGACGAGCAGGCGAAGATCAAAGGCTGGGCGGAGAAGTATGTGCGCGGCTCGCGGACCTATCTGGAACGGAAGCAGGGCGGCGCTTAGACCGCTTTTCTCCGACAGCAACCGATGGTGTGGTCGTTCACCATGCCGACGGCTTGCATGAGCGCATAGGTGGTGGTGGAGCCGACGAAGTTGAACCCGGCTTTCCTCAAGGCCTTGGAAAGCGCGTCGGACTCGGGGGTCTTGGAGGGGAAGTCAGCCATCGTTTTGAATTGGTTCACGATCGTCTTCCCGCCGGTGAAGCTCCAGATCCATTCCACCGGATCGCTGAGCTCCAGCCACGCGCGGGCGTTCTGGCGGACCGAGAAGATTTTCCCGCGGTGGCGGATGATGCCGGGATCGAGGATGAGTTTTTCGAGCTCGGCATCGGTCATCGCGGCGACTTTTTCCGGCTGGAAGTTGTGGAAAACCTGGCGGTAGCGCTCGCGTTTCTGGAGGACGGTCCACCACGAGAGGCCGGCCTGCGCGCCTTCAAGGCAGACGCACTCGAACAAATAACGGGGATCGCGCGAGGGCACGCCCCACTCGGTGTCGTGGTATTCCACGTAGAGCGGGTGTTGGAGCGGAAGCCAAGGGCAGCGGGTCATGGCAGCATTTTCCCGATCCGCGCGGGGAACGCAATCCCGCCTTGCCGCCCACCGCCGCGCCTGCTTCGCTGCGCGCCCCAACCTTTCAAACACATGGCCAACAAAGACGTCACCGATCCCGCTCGCATGGAAAAAATTGTGTCGCTGTGCAAACGCCGCGGCTTCATTTTCCAAGCCGGAGAGCTTTACGGCGGCCTCAACGGTTGCTGGGACTACGGCCCGCTCGGCGCGGAGCTGAAGCGCAATTTGAAGGATTACTGGTGGCGGAAAACCGTGCAGGAACGCGACGACGTGCTCGGCATGGACGGCGCGATTCTGACCATGGAGCAGGTGCTCGTTTCCTCCGGCCACGTGGGTGGATTCTCTGATCCGATGTGCGACTGTTTGCTTTCCAAAGCGCGTCTGCGTGCGGACCAGATCCCGGCGCAGGACGGCACGGCGGTTTATTTTTCGGGAGCGAAACATCCGGCGACCGGCTGGAGCATTGAGCGCCCGTTCGCGGTGTTAGTCGCGCCCGGCAAGGACCCGATTGAGTCGCACAAGACGGCTCGCAAGTTTTACGCCGAGCTGATGCCGGACAAGAAGATTTCCCCGAAGGAGCTCGAGCTAGCGGAAGATCGTCGCCAGGAAGTCACCGGCACAACAAGCTTCAATCCGGAGAACGGCTCACTGCTCACCGAGCCGCGCCAGTTCAACCTGATGCTGCAAACCAACTTCGGCGCGACCGGCGACCAGATCGCCTACCTCCGCCCGGAGACCGCGCAGTCGATCTTCGTGCAATACAAAAACGTGCTCGATTCCAACCGCGTGAAGCTGCCCTTCGGCATCGCGCAGTGCGGCAAATCGTTCCGCAACGAGATCAACCCGCGCAATTTCACCTTCCGGTCGCGAGAGTTCGAGCAAATGGAGATCGAGTATTTCTGCCACCCTGACGACGGCCTGCGCCTGACCGACGAGTGGCTGGCCGAGCGCCTCAAGTTCTACGGCGAAATCGGCATCCCGCGCGAAAAACTCCACATCCTCGACATCCCGGATGGCGAGCGCGCGTTCTACTCGCAGAAAACCTACGACATCGAATACGAATTCCCGTTCGGCATCCAGGAGCTCGAAGGCGTGGCCTATCGGACCGACTACGACCTCGGCGTGCATGAAAAAGGCTCCGGCAAATCGCTGGTGTATTTCGACGAGGAGACGAAGGAAAAGTTCCTGCCGCACGTCGTCGAGCCTTCCGCCGGTTGCGACCGCACGGTGCTGGCGCTTCTTTGCGAAGCCTTCGACGAAGAAACGCTCACCGATGAAAAGGGCAAGGAGGACGTCCGCACGGTGCTGCGCTTCGTCCCGCGGATGGCTCCGATCAAAGTCGGCATTTTCCCGCTGCTCAAGAAGAACGAGGAGCAAGTCCGCATCTGCCGCGAAATCCAAAAAACGCTGCAACCGTGGATGAACGTCTTCTACGACGATGGCGGCGCGCTCGGTCGCCGCTATCGCCGCCAGGACGAAGTCGGCACTCCGTTCTGCGTCACCGTCGATTTCGAAACGCTTGGCGAGGAAAATCCCGATCTCAAAGGCACCGTCACCATCCGCCACCGCGACTCGATGGAGCAGGAGCGCCTACCGATCAGCTGCCTGCTCACCTGGCTGCTGGAGCGCGTGCGTTGAACGGATTTCCAGAAAGCCCTGTGAAACGCCCAAGGAGGGGCGAAACGCGTTCGCCCACGCCCATGAGGGGACAATGGGATTGAGCGGATGCACGGCGCATTGGCTTTCCATGGGCCCGGCGGACACGTTCCGCCGCTCCGTGAGATGACGCGTCGCTGGCCTCGAGGCCGAAACGCTAAAGAAAAGCCAAGAATCAGCGTCACGGCGAGACCGCGAGGCGCTCGGTGCTGGTTTGGCGTTCGAAGAGGAAGCCGTTTTCCTTGTAGGTCTTGAGCCGGAAGTGGGTGGCGGTGGAGATCACGCCGTCAAGCGAGCTGAGTTTCTCGGAGACGAAACGGGCGACTTCGCGCAGGTCTCCGCCCTCGACGACGACCATCAGATCGTAACCGCCGCTGGCGAGATAACAGGAAACGACCTGGTCGAAACGGGCGACGCGCATGGCGAGCCGGTCGAAGCCGCCGCCGCGTTCGGGCGTGACTTTGACCTCGATGAAGGCGGAGACGGAGGTGTCGCCGGTGGCTTCGGGATTGATCACCGCGTGGTGGCCGAGGATGGTGCCGTCCGCTTCCCAGGCGGCGATGCGCGCGGCGACGGCGGACGGGTCGAGCGAGAGCAGGTCGGCGAGTTCGCGGTCGGTGAAGCGGGCTTTGCGGCGGAGGAGCTGGAGAAGCGGGTCGGAGGACATGGGAGAAAAAGAGTCGAAAGTCGGAAGGTCTGAAAGTCTAAAAGTCGGAAAGTCGCAGGCGTCTTTGACTTTCAGACTTTCAGACCTTTCGACCTTGGACTCCTCAATCCCCGAGACAAATGCCGACGGCTTTGGCGGCCTGGACGAGCTCGCTCTCCGGCTCGACGAGGCGGAGCTGGTGGACGGCTTCCTCGATGGGCACGGAATCGACGTGATAGGACTGGTAGCTGACCATGCGGCCGAATTTGCCTTCCTCCGCCAATTTCACCGCCATGACGCCGAAGCGCATGCCTAGGATGCGGTCGAGCGCGGTCGGCGAGCCGCCGCGCTGGAGGTGGCCGAGGGTGCAGGCGCGGGTTTCCTTGCCGGTGAGTTTCTGGAGCTTGGCGGCGACTTGCTCGCCGATGCCGCCGAGGCGGATTTCGCCGCCGGTGTTGGCATCGAGAGTGACGATGTGGCCGTCGGGCATGGAGGCTCCCTCGGCGACGACGACGAGCGTGCTGTGATAGCCCTGAGCGTCGCGTTGGTTGATGAACTCGGTGATTTTCTCGAAGGTGAAGGGGATTTCCGGGAGCAGGACCACGTTGGCTCCGCCGGCGATGCCGCCCCAGAGGGCGATCCAGCCGGCGTGGCGGCCCATCACTTCGAGGACCATGATCCGCTTGTGGCTCTCGCCGGTGGTGTGGAGGCGGTCGAGGGCGTCCACCACGGTGCTGACGGCGCTGTCGAAGCCGAAGGTGAAGGCGGTGGCGCTGAGGTCGTTGTCGATGGTTTTGGGCACGCCGATGATCGGCCAGCCTTCCCGATAGAGTTGCAGGCCGGTGGTCAGCGAGCCGTCGCCACCGACGATGACGAGGGCGGAGATGCCGAGCTCGTCCATGGTCTGCTTGGCCTTGGCGACGATCTCGGGCGGGACTTCGGCGATGTCGCCCTTGCCGACTTTGGCGGCGAAATGGCCTTTGTTGGTGGTGCCGAGGATGGTGCCGCCGAGCTTGAGGATGCCGATGGTGTCCTTGGGCTTGAGCACGGTGAAGTCGCCGGGTGGAAGCAGGCCTTCGAAGCCGTCGCGGAAGCCAACGACTTCCCAGCCGAGTTGGTCGGCCGCGCCGACGACGCCATGGATGACGGCATTGAGTCCGGGGCAGTCGCCGCCGCTGTTGAGGATTCCGATTTTCATGGGTGAATGATTTTTATTGGGGATTCGGGACGCTGAGGATTTCCCGTTCGCGGTTCTGGACGAGGGCGCCGGATTCGAGCCACGGATCGTAAACCGCCCAGCCTTGGCTGATCAGTCCACGGGCGCGGTTGAAGCGGTCCGGGTTGTTGAGTACCACGACGATGAGGCGGCGCGGAGTGGCGCCTTTCGTGCCGTCGGGCTTCTGGCGAACGAGTGGTTCCTTGTCCATGCAAACGGAGACGCAGGGTCCGGCTGCATTCGTCGTGCCGGTTTTCACGCCGAGAATGCCGGGCTCGCCGACGAGTTCGTTGGTGTTCTTGATGCGGAAGCCGCGCTTGCCGGCCGCTCCGGTGACGACGACCTGGCGGTCTTTCTGGCGGACGATGAAATTGAAGGCGTTGCGGCGCATCGCGTAGATCGAGAGCCGGGCGACATCGGCGGCGGTGGAAAACGCTTTCGCGCCGGGGCGCTCGAGGCCGTGGGGATTGGCGAAACGCGTCTGCGTCATGCCGAGCGCCTTGCCGAGCTGGTTCATTTCCCCGACGAAGGCCGCCACCGGATCCGCGTTTCTGCCGCGGCGGCTGAGGATTTCCCGGCCGACGTGATCGGCGATGGTGAGGGCGGCGAGATTGTCCGAACCGAGCAGCGCGGAATAGAGCGCGTCGCGCAGGCTGAGCTGGTCGCCGGGCTGGAGGTTCATCGGATTCGGCCCGCCGACGAGGGTGATCGTCTGGGGGACGGTGATCTGGGTGGTGCCGAGGTCGGTGTTGGTAGCGGTGGCCCAATCGACGGTCACGGCGGCTAGGGCGATCTTGGTGAGGCTGGCGACCGGGCGCTTGGCGGAGGCGTTGCTCGCGACCAGGATTTTCCCGGAGTGGGCCTCGACGACCATGACGCTTTCCGGCATCTGGGCGAATGAAGGGGAGGGGAGCGCGGCGGCCAAAAATGCCAGCGTTTTAAGAGTCGTGAAATGCTTCATGGCGGACAAGGCGTGGAGAGTAGCGGGCGGCCGTGGCAACTCAACCCCAAAGGCAGACAAGAGAGTCTTTGGGGAGTCTGTCACAGTTCGCCGCAGTCCGGAAACGGGAAGCGGATCGCGTCGCATGTGGCGGTTGGCGGTGCCGCCAAAGAATGGCCCCGGCCGCCGAAATGGCTGGCGGAGGCAGGCGGAAGTTCGTTTTGATCAGTCCGTCTGGCGGTGATGCCGGACTGGAACTCACCCAAGGCTGATTCTCTTCGCCTCCGCTCCGGAAACTTGATCATGAAAATCACGCTCCACGTCCTGCCTCTCGTCCTCACGCTCGGCTTCACCGCTTGTGTCACCAGTCTGCCACCCGCAGAGGGCGAGCACCGCGCCGCGGTGGCGCATCTGAAGGCCGCTTCCCAAAAGACGCTTTCCGCCGGCGAGCGCGCCGTCCTCTATCTGGAATCCGCCAGGGAAGCGAACGAGCTGCTGGCGTCCCCCACATCCGGCGAGGCCGCCAGACAAATTTATAACAAAGCGGCGGCGGACCTCACCGTCCTGCTGCGCGAGTCCGACCATGGCCGGATGTGGAACCGTTCCCAGACCCTCGCCGCGGGCGGCAGCGCTTACCGGTTGCGCTTCGCCGGGCCCACGCGGGATGGCGTGTGGGATCCGGCTTACTTCACTTCCTTCACCGCCGCCGCCGAGGTCCGGCAGAGGAACCTCGACCGCAAGAACCTCCAGTCCGGCATTGGCGGCGCGCTCGTCGGCGTTCGCAAGACCGATCCGTTGGAGCGCTTCTCGCCGCTGGTCGGCATCACCGCTCCGGTCACGGCCACTCTCGAATTCAAGGGCCGCGACGTCACCCTGACGCTGATCGATCCCAGCAAGAAACCGAAGTTCCCGGTCTCCGGCGTGGCGCGCACTTTGGATGCGGATTTCTCCGCGCCGCTGGCCTACTACCCGCAGCAGTCGGAATACTGGCACGGCATCATGGGAGCGATCCGGGTGGACCAATACATGAAAACGACCGGGCTCTACCTGTTGCAGCCGTACGATCCGGACCGCATCCCGCTGATCTTCGTTCACGGCCTCATTTCCACGCCGCGGATGTGGCGCAATGTGATCAACGAACTGGAAACCGATCCCGAGTTGCGCGGCCGCTACCAGTGCTGGGTCTTCAGCTATCCCACCGGCAATCCACCGGCCTACTCGGGGATGCGCCTCCGCGAGGAACTGGCGAAAGTCCGGGAACTCTATCCGAAGTGCCGCGACTACGTGTTGGTGGGCCACAGCATGGGCGGGCTGGTCTCGCGGATGCAGGCCGCCACCGTGACGCGGGAGTCGTGGAACGTCATCGGCAAGGACAAGGCCGCGAAACTCTTCGCCCATGTCAAAAAGGGCGACGTGGTGGAGCGTTCCACCATCTTTCAGGCGAATCCGAAGGTGGACCGCATCATTTTCATCTGCACGCCCCACCGCGGCAGCGAGCTGGCTCTCGGCCGCATCGGGGAGCTTGGCATGCGCTTGATCTCCCTGCCCGTCGATATCACCGCCAACGTCGCCAGCTCGATCGGCAGCTCGATGGGCATCATCACCGGCGATCCCCGGCGCATGCCGAACAGCGTGACCGGACTTTCTCCGCACAACCCCATGCTCAAGGTCCTCGATTCACTTCCGATCCAAGCCGACTACCACACCATCGCCGGCGACGAGGGCAAGGGCGACACGCCGAACAGTTCGGATGGCATCGTGCCATACTGGAGCTCGCATCTCCGCGCCGCGAAGTCGGAGAAAATCGTGCCCGGTCCCCACGGCGCCTGCGAACTGCCGGAAACCCTCGACGAACTCCGCCGCATTCTCCACCTGCATCTCAAGAACAACTAACATCATCACCTCATGAACACCCGCCTCATCGCGCTCTGCATCGCCTCCGCCGCCACGATCGCCGCTCTCCCAAGCTGCACCACCGACCCTATCACCCAGACGAACGCGGCCACCGCCAGCGCCTCGAAGATTTCCCGCGACTCCCGGGCCGCGCTCAAGTCCCTCTACGCTCAAAACCCGGCGGCCAGAGCCATCGGCAAGCAAGCGAAGGGAGTGCTCGTTTTCCCATCCGTCATCAAAGGCGGCCTCATCGTCGGCGCCCAGGCCGGCAACGGCGCGATGATCCGCGACACCGGGGAGATCAGCGGTTTCTACCAGACGACCGCCGCGTCATACGGGCTGCAGGCGGGCGTGCAGGAATTCGGCTACGCCCTGTTCTTCATGAATGACGAGGCCTACCGGAGCATCAACCGCAGCGGCGGTTGGGAAATCGGCAGCAGCCCGAGCCTCGTCATCGTGGACAAGGGAGTGGCCACCTCGCTCACCACCACCACGATCGACAAGAACATGTATGCATTCTTCTTTAACCAGCGCGGACTGATGGGCGGACTCGGCCTGCAAGGCTCAAAGATCACCCGGATCCGTCCGCAGCAGTAAACGCGGCTTCTCCGCCGAATGAATGTGTCCCGGCTGTCTCAGCCGGGAGCGGACGGCTCAAGCCCCAGCCATCCCCGGATTGAAAGGCTGCGGCGCGGGTTTGTCCTTTTTCAAGAGCGCCTTCCGCATCTTCGCCAGCGCCGAGTTTTGCAACTGGCGGATCCGCTCGCGGGAGACACCGAATTCGCGGCCGACGTCTTCCAACAGCATCGGCTTGAGGCCGTTGAGGCCGAAGCGCTCGTCGATGATCCGGCGCTCGCGCTCGTTGAGGAGGGAAAGCAGCCCGCCGATCTCGGCGTGGAGATTCTTATCGACGAGCAGTTCGAGCGGATCGGAGGCGGACTCGTCGCTGATGATTTCGCCGTATTCGGTGGCTTCGCCCTCGTTGATCGGCGCGTCGAGCGAGGCCGGGCGTTGCGCGGCTTGCTTGAGCATCGCGATCTTCTGGCGGGGCAGGCCGAGCTCGGAGGCGAGCTCTTCGTCGGTCGGTTCGCGGCCGAGGGATTCGGCGAGGGTGGAGGAAATCCGGCGCATGCGGGCGATTTTGTCCACCATGTGGATCGGCAGGCGGATCGTCTTGGATTGGTTGGCGAGCGCGCGCTTGATCGACTGCTTGATCCACCAGGCGCCGTAGGTCGAGAGTTTGCCGCCTTTTTCCGGGTCGAAGCGCTCGACGGCGTTCATCAGGCCGATGTTGCCCTCGGAAACGAGGTCGCTGAGAGACATGCCGTAGCCGGAATAATCGTGGGCGATCTTCACCACCAGCCGGAGATTCGCCTTGATCATGTGGGTGCGGGCTTCGTCGTCACCCATCTTGATCCGCTCGGCGAGGGCGTTTTCCTCCTCGACGGTGAGGAGCGGGGTCTTGGAAATTTCCCGCAAATAGAGTTTCATGCTGCTGTCGGAGTCGTAGGCCATGGTGATGAGTCGGTGAAAGCTTGTTATCTTTAGAGCCGGTTTGCTGCCGCGCACGGATTTTGATGAAAAAACGTAACTTTTTCCGCCGGCGCGCGGACCATGGGGAAATCCCGGCCGGAACGCCAGCTTTGAATGATGTTCCGGCGCTTGCACGGGCCGGATGGATGGCACAACCTGCGGCATGAGCGACGTGATGATCCAAACGACAGACCTCCACCGCAGCTACCGGATCGGGCGGAAATCCATCGAGGTGCTGCACGGGATCGACCTGCAAATCCGCCGCGGCGAGAAGGTTTTCCTTTGCGGCCCCAGCGGCGCGGGCAAGACGACGCTGCTCTACACGCTCGCCGGGCTCGAGCACCCGGAAAAAGGCACGGTCCACATCGACGGCACCGACATCTACGGCCTCGGCCGCCGCGCGCAGGCGAATTTCCGCAACCAGCGGATCGGCTACGTTTTCCAAAATTACCACCTGCTGCCCGAGCTCACCGCGCTGGAGAACGTCGCCGTGCCCGGCGCGATTTCCGGCAAGGACAGCACCGAGTTGGCGCTCAAGGCGCTGGCGCGCGTGGGCCTCGCGGACCGGACGGACCATCTGCCGGCCGAGCTTTCCGGCGGCGAACAGCAGCGCGTCGCCATCGCCCGCGCCATCGTCAACCAGCCGAAAGTCCTCTTCGCCGACGAGCCGACGGGCAATCTCGATTCCCGCAACAGCGCGGAAATCATGGGCATCCTGCTCGACCTCGCCAGCGAGCACGGCGTCACGCTCGTCGTCGTCACCCACGACCAGAATCTCGCGCAAATCGGCGACCGCACGCTCATCATCAAGGACGGGGCGATTAACGAACCGGCTGCCGTGTAGGAGGCTGTGGATGGCTCCCGTGAAGAGGGCCGTGGCGGCGCCCCGTGTTCGCCGCCCCCCC
>JBFZFJ010000469.1:0-4615 GCA_041306405.1 Verrucomicrobiales bacterium
GACGATGGAATTGCAGTTCGCTTTCCAAAAAACCGAGTGGATCGGCCCCGACGATTTCCGGGCGAAAAAAATCGAGCAGCTCGAGGAACTCCGCTCCCTTTCGAAGAGCGACCCGCTCGCCCTCATCGTCCACCTCCTCGAAAGCCACGGCGGCAGCATGACCGGCGACGCCCTTGAAAAGGAACTTTCCGGCGCGGTCATCCCCGAGGCGGGCTTCAAAAAATGGTGGGATGCCACCAAGAAAGCCCTCCGCGAAAGCCGTCTCGCCGCCGTCCCGCAAAAACGCACCGAGCCGATCGTTCTGCGTGTCGGCGACCGCAGCCCGGCCGAAGCGCTGGTCGCCGATTTCGAGGCCGCCCGCGACATCAAGGGCATGATCCGCGCCTTGGAAGCCATCGCCGCAGACATTGGCGCGTTTGAAAACGACACAGAGTCCCTCAAACGTCTTCTCAACGACATCGACGAAGGTGCGAAAAAAGCCGCCCGCGTCCAGCTCGGCCAAGCGCTGCAACTCGTCGCCGCGCGCGACGAAGTGATCGGCTCGTCCAAGGCTCTCGAACTCGATCCCACCGCTGTCCGCCTTTCGGATCTTTTGCTGTCCGCCGATCCCACCCGCCTGGCCGAAGAGGCCGGCACGCTTCCATCCGGCCGCCAACGCGCGGTGTATGAAGCGTTTCCCAACGCCTTCGCCGAAGACTGGGTCAGCAAGATCGTGCAGGTTTTCGACCGTGTCGGCGCCCGCGGCGTCACCGAGATCGCCCGCATTTTACAGGAGCGCGACTCGATGCCGGCCCTCGTCACGCACCTTCGCTCCGCCATCGCCCGTCGTGCGCTCGGGCCGGATGCGCTGATCTGGGTTTGCCGCGAGCGCAAAGGACCGTCTCAGGAAATTTTCAGCGCGGACGTCGGTGCCGCCGTTCTCAACCTCCTCGAAAACGACCACCTCTCGGACGGCCCGCGCAAAACCTCGCGCCTGCAGTCGCTGCTTGGCGATGACAAGACCCTGCTAACCGACCTTGTCGGCATCATGGATGTCAACGAGGCGCGCAATTTCGGCCGCCGCCTGCTCGATTGCCCGGTCTTCGGCGACCTTGAGAAAAAATCACTGATGGCCCGCATCATCAAGGCCCGCCCGGAAACGGCCGAGCTCGTCAACGGAGTGAACGCGAAACGCCCGGAAGAAGTTCTCCTCGTCTCATGGGAAAGTCTGGAGAAGAAAAAAGCCGAGCTCGACGACATCATCCGCAACAAGATTCCCCAGAATCTCAACGACGTGAAAATCGCCCGTTCCTACGGCGACCTTCGTGAAAACTTCGAATACAAGTCCGCCAAGGACCTCGAAAAATACCTGGGCCTCCGTCGCAACGCCCTGGAAAAGGAAATCGCCAATTCCCGCGGCACCGATTTCAAAGGCTCCGACGCCAGCAAGGTCAACATCGGCACCGTCGTCACCCTGACCAACGTCGCCGGGGTGGAAATCGTCATGACCGTTCTCGGTGCCTGGGACTCCGAACCGGAGACCAAAACCGTTTCCTATCTATCCGAAGTCGGCAAGGTCCTCGTCGGCCGCGAACCGGGCGACACCGTCCAAGTCCGTGACGAACTGACCGAACTGATGGGCGAACTCACCATTCGCTCGATCAAGCCGTTCAATCCCTGAATTTCAAAAACCCACCCTATCCAATACAAAAGCATAATTATGGACTATACCACCATTGTTGAAATCCGTGGCCGCGAAGTGATCGATTCCCGTGGCAATCCGACCGTTGAAGTTGACGTGCACCTCGAAGGTGGCGCGATCGGCCGCGCCTCGGTTCCCTCCGGCGCCTCCACCGGCGAAAACGAAGCCGTCGAACTCCGCGACGGCGACAAGGCCCGCTACGGCGGCAAAGGCGTGCTCAAGGCCGTTGAAAACGTCAACGCGATCCTCGCCCCCGGACTCCTTGGCTACTGCGCCACCGAACAAGCGTCGATCGACGCCGCCATGCTCGCATTGGACGGCACCTCGACCAAAAAGAATCTCGGCGCCAACGCCATCCTCGGCGTTTCCATGGCCGTCGCCAAAGCCGCCGCCTCCCAGCTCGGCGTGCCGCTTTACAAATACCTCGGCGGCCCTAACGCCAAGGTGCTTCCCGTCCCGATGATGAACATCATCAACGGCGGCGCCCACTCCGACGCGCCGATCGACTTCCAGGAATTCATGATCGTGCCCGTCGGCGCGCCGACATTCCGCGAAGCCCTGCGCTACGGTGCCGAGGTGTTCCACGCGCTCAAGAAAGTCCTCCACGACCGCGGACTCTCCACCGCCGTCGGTGACGAAGGCGGATTCGCCCCGAAACTCGGCGGTGCCGAGGATGCTCTGGGCGTCATCGCGCAAGCCGTCGAACTGGCCGGCTACAAGCTGGGTGACGACATCGCCATCGCCCTCGACGTCGCCGCCTCCGAATTCTTCGACGCCAAGCAAAACGCCTACGTCTTCAAGAAGTCTGACAAGTCGGTGAAAAGCGCCGAGGAACTCGTCGCCTATTACGCCGGCCTCCAGAAGAACTATCCGATCATTTCCATCGAGGACGGTTGCGGTGAGAACGACTGGGACGGTTGGAAAATCATCACCGACAAGCTCGGCAAGACCACCCAGCTCGTCGGCGACGACCTTTTCGTCACCAACGTCGATTTCCTCAGCAAGGGCATCAAGCTCGGCGTCGCCAACTCGATCCTCGTCAAGGTGAACCAGATCGGCACCCTCACCGAGACCTTCGACGCCGTCGAGCTCGCCAAGGAAAACAGCTACACCTCCATCCTCAGCCACCGCTCCGGCGAGACCGAGGACAGCACCATCGCCGACCTCGCCGTCGCGACCAACTGCGGCCAGATCAAAACCGGCTCGATGAGCCGCTCCGACCGGATCGCGAAATACAACCAGCTCCTCCGCATCGAGGAAGAGCTGGGCGATGACGCGGTCTTCGGCATCAAGAAGCTCAAAGTGCTTCAATAAGTGATACAGGCATTCCTGCCTGTCACTCATCCCCAAAACGGCGGCCCCCGAAAAGGTCCGCCGTTTTTTTGTCGGAAATCCAAACCGAGCCGGCGCTTCCGGCCGAACCTTGGCTTGCGGAGTGCCCGGAATCGCACCATCTCGTCCGCCAGTTCCCGCGTCGCGTGGCTGTGGCGTCTCGCCGCAGACCGTCTCCGGAGCGTCTCGCTCCGTGTCTTCCACTCTGAAACGGAGTCTCTCCCACCAACTCTTCGATTTCTCTCTCGCCCGCGCGGGCCTCCGCTTGCAACTCCTCGATCTCCTGCTCCAGTTCCTCCCGCTGCGCGACGACGATGATGTGGATCACGGCGTCTTTCTCGGCGAACAGGAAGACTTCGTAATCCGGGCTGGCGTGTAGGGTGTCGAGGGTTTCGATGAGTTTCAGGATTCTGGCTTGGAGATGCTCATAGAGGGAGCGGAGTTCCATGAGGGTGTGATCCCCGTCGAGGGAAACGCTGGACCAGCCTTGTTGGCGGATGAACGCCTGCGGGTCTTTGGCGATGAGTTCCAACAGCTCGATGTCGCCCTTTTTCCTCGTGCGGGCTTCGTTGATGGCCCGGGTGAGGCGCTCGTAGGTTTTGCGCTTTTCCGGGTCCTGCTCGTGGAGATCCGGGTGGAACATCCGCACCAGCTCCTTCCAAAGCTGCTTGAGCCGCGCGGTCTCGTCGTCGTTGAGCTCCCGTTTCCCCTTGAGCGCTCTATCTTCCTCTTCATTTCAGTTTTCAGCTTTTCAGTTTTCAGCTTTTACCTGCCGGTCTTTCTCCGCCGCTTCGCGCTGGTAGTCGGCGGCGGCGCGTCTTCCCGGCAACCACTCCTGCCACGCCCTCAACTCATCCTCCTCCCATGCCTCCTGATGGTTTGGCCCGAATGCTTGTTAGTCGGGACTGACGCTTTCGATTTTTGCACTAATAACTCACCGTGAATGACTTGTCGCCGATTTCGCCTCCGTTCGGCGGCTCCACCGGCCCGGCCCAGCGCGAAAGAGCAATCCGAGCTTGCGGGGGAGATCAGATTCTCTTATCAAATGTCCATCAGCTAGCCCGCTGAGATTTTAACAATTTAACGGAAAGAAAAATTCCCCCCGTTCAAATGGGAATGCGTCGAGTGGAGCAAGTCGGCCAGGGATGAATTCGGTGAATGGGATTTCGACGAAGTCCGGCGCACCACCGCAATGCGCTGTGAGTCGTGTAACCACTACTTCAACGACGGCGAGCGGACACGGCGTGAACTCGATGCGACCGGGGCGTTCGTCGCGAAGAATCCGAAAGCCTCCAAGGAAAACGTCGGCTTCCACTGGAACGCGCTGTGCGCGATGAGCTGGGGGCAACTCGCTGAACTCTATCTGCGGGCCAAGGCTTCAGCGCGCAAAGGTGATGTCTCGTTGCTCCAACAATTCTACCAGAAGCGCCTTGGTCTGCCGTGGCGCGAATACGTCGAAGACTACAAGCTGGAGATCGTGAAATCCGGCTACAAGCGCGGCGAGACGTGGGAAGAGGAAGGCGCGATTGAACCGAAGAGCGGACGTGTGATTGCCGCCCCGCTGCCCGAGCGCAACGGCCTGATCCCGCTGCGCTTCATCAC
>JBFZFJ010000470.1:0-16790 GCA_041306405.1 Verrucomicrobiales bacterium
TGAAGCCTTCCAGATAGGCGAGGTGGCGTTGCCAGAGCGCCTGGTCCACGCCGGCCTTGGCGTCGAGACGCGCCTGATACCAGTCCGAGGAAATCAGCGACTCGCGGGTGAACAGCGCGCGGATGGAAGGATCGGTGATGGTTTTTCCCTCATGGTCGCCGAAAGCCATGATGTTGAGCAGCGCCTTGAGCGGCGGGCAGGCGGCGTCGATACTGCCGTCCGTGAAGTAGTTGCGCGCAACGCGGCGCTGGGTCCCGATGATGTTGTCGAGCCCGTCGATGAAGTCATCCATCGACTGCAACTCGGGCCGCAGCATGTCGCCGGTGAAAACGGTGTCCGCCGCGGAGAAGATCCGGCCGAAGAAGGTGGTCACGAAACTCTCGGTGATGCGGTAGCCGAGCCGGCTCGCCTCGATGAGCTTGCCCTCGTGAGTGAAGTCTTCGATTTTCTCCAGATAGCCGTTCTTGATCAGATAGTCCGGCTCGCGCTCCGGGATGAACATGCGCGACCAGACCTCGGGGACGAGCAGGCTGATGTCGTGATCGACGCGGTATTTCCGGCCGATGTGGCCGGCGGCGCTGGTGAAGCCGTGGTAGTGGGTGAGGAGGAAGGAAACCAGCGCGGCGTTGATGTCGTGGATCGGCAGGATCGCGTTGAACGGGCCTTTCGTCAGCGCGCCCTCGCTTCCCGCGCCGGTGGTGGACGGGCTCTTGCCGGTGAGCGAGGCGATGAAATCCATGAACAGCTCGGGAAGTTCCTGATAGTGGATCGGGTTGTAAACGGCGAGCGCACGGATGCCGGCCGCCTCGTCCGGCGGATTGTTGCGGCGTCCGGCGAGCACCGAGTTCACGGGCTTGAGCACCGGCGCGTCGAGCGGCAGGCGGCGGTAGAAGCGGGCGCCGAGCTGGGCCAGATAGACGGAACGCGGGTCCTCGAGGTCCGGGCGGTTCTGGAGATAGCGCGGGTTTTTCGTCGGCTTGCCATCGACGATCCGCGGCAAGTGGGAGCTGACGATGTAGGACGGTTTCTCCCCGTCCACGAAGGCGGTGAGCGTTTTGCGCAGCGGCGAGGTGAATTGCTCGAAGCGGATGGCGTCCTTCACCATCGCCGCGGCGTCCGGGCGGGAGATCGGCTCGTAGTTGGAGAAAAACAGGCCGCCCTGGCTGAAGTCTGCTTCCGTCCGCTTGTCATAGCCGCGGACGATCGCGTCGTCAGGGCGCTGGAACAGCCGGTATTCGCAGTTTTTGACAAACTTGACGGACGGGTTCTCCAGGTCCGGATGGAGTCCTTCCACCGCGCCGCGCGGGACGACCATCGAGGCGCTGATGTCGTCCTCGGTCTGGATCTTTCTCGCCGGGGCGAAGTCCTTGCGGATGCTGAAGGTGCGCCAGGTGCCGTCCTCGGTGAAGCCGACGCGGAGGTATTGGGTGACCAGTCGCTGGCGCCGATAGATCAGCTGGCGGCCGGGCGCGCCGTTGATCAGGTCCACGGTGAAACGCTTGCGCCAGTCCTCGCCCCAGGTGGGTTTGTGGAAGCGCTTGATGATGAAAACGAGGTCCCGCACCGAGCGGCCGAAGGTGCCGAGCCACTGGTTATACTCATCCGTATAGGCCGGGTTCGGCGTGAGCAGGCGGATGACGGAGCCCAGCGAGCGCTCGCTGCTCAGCAAGGGGCGGCCGGGTTTGCCGGGCTCGATGGGGTTCTGGTAACGGTTGGAGAAATCGTGGTTGATGATGCCCCAGGCGATATCGAGATCCTTCTTCAAATCATGGACCAGCACCGCGGCGGTGATCATCGCGTCGGACAGGGACTTGGAGATTTCCGACTTGCCGCCGCCGGAGACGGTGCAGGGCTTGTGGCAGAAGGTGCCTTCCGCGGTCGTTCCTATCAGCCGCCAGCGCTGGCCGGCGGTCGGCTTGACCATCTCCACCTTGTAGCCGGACGGCAGCACGTAGGTGATGCCCGGCTGGAGCGAGATTTTCTGCGGCCCGCTTTCGTTAGTCCACGTGGCCGACTGGCTGTGCAGGTCGATGTGGACGTCCTCCGGCACGTAGAGGATGTCCGCGAACTGCTTGTCGATGCCGTAACCCTCGGGCTGGAGGTGGAAAATCTCCCCGTAGCGGCTGGTGAATCCGGAGAACTTGTGGTCCACCGGACGCGTGTAGTCGCTCAGCGAGAAATCCTCTCCCAGGTCGAAGCTCGGGAACGCGATCGCGCCGCCGGCATGCTCTTCCTCCGCGTTGCCGAAGAGGTTCGCCGCGTAGCTGAGCTGGGTTTTCACCTCCTTCTTGCAGTAGCCGTAGTAGTTGTCCGCGATGATCGTCACGATGATCCCGCGCTTGTCGCGGCAGGTGATCTTAAACGCGCCGCCGTCGTTGTAGAGCTCGTCCGGCGAGGTCCAGCACATGCGCTCGCGCTGCTGGCGCTCGGTGGCGTCGGCGATGTTAGGAAGCCCGAGGTCCTTCTTGGTCAGCGAGACGAGATGGGGCGCGAGGATAACGCAGCCGGTGTGGCCGGACCAATGCTCGGCATCGAGGCGGGCGTCGTTGTCCGGCAGGAACGGATCGCCGCCGTTGCCGAAAATGCTCTCCACGAAGTCCAGGTTGCTCACCAGATTCCCCGGCGCGAAGAAGCGCGTTTCCATCGATTTCTCCGGCGAGACCCCCGGCACTTCCGGCGCCACGACCGGCCGCAGCAGCAGCGAGACGAAGACTTTCGCCGGCTCCTTGCTCGTGCCGGTGAAGGGCAGCGTCATGATGTCCGGCGGCGGGGTGAGCGCGTTTTTGAGCAAGCGTGCGAACACCTCCTTCGGCACGGATTTCTTGTCCGCAGGCACCGGCAAGCCGCCCTCCGTCACGTGGAAAACCCCCTCCGTCGTCCGCCGGTCGTTGGCCGGGTTGTGGCAAACCCCCTGATGCACCCGGTAGGAACTCAGGATCGACGACTTGAATTCATCCTCATCCGGCGGCAGCGACAGCATCCGGGCGATCCCGTGGCGCTCCATGATCAGCGGCGCGGCCGGCAGCAGATGCATGGCGTCCGGGAAAACCTCCGCCACGATTTCACGGCCGAGATAGTCGCGCAGAAAGGCGTCGATCGACGCGTCCACCGGGCAAAGGTAGTCCGAGAGCAGCCGCGATTTTTCCTGGAAATTCGCGATCAGTGAGCGACCGAGATCGAGAAACGGGTAATCCGCCTCATCGCCCACGATCGGGTAACCCCGCGCCGCGAGCTTCAGGTTGACGAACTCGCGCAAGCGGTTTTCCTCGGCGGGAGAAGCGATGGCAGGGCCGTTGTCAGTGAAACCGATTTTGTCTTTGAGATTGGGCATGATGAAGGGAGCGGGCGCGTCGTGGGTTCGGCGGGACCATAAGCAAGCTTCAGGCCAAATCGGAAGCGGGACTTGTGTGTTTTCGGGAAAAATTTCCGCCTCAGTGTGGACTGCTCCGACCTGTCGGGGCTTTCCCACTGGCCGACATGTCGGCCAGGGGGCACGCGGGAACATGTTCCCGGGGTCCGGCACCCGCTTCGCCGAAGCCTGGCAAGCCGCCCGAATCGTCCGCGACCTCGGGCGCGGAGTCGGGGAAACCCCGCCACCTCCCGCCGCCTGATCTCCGGACAAAGAGGGGGCATTCCTGCCCCCCTTCGTCCTTGGAATCGTCTGTTGGAATGGCTCGTCCCCGGCCCCGCCTTCGTCATTCGACTGCGATGATTCTGGCGTTCCGTCGTTTGAAAAAGTGCTGGTCTTTCCGACGCTTGAGTCATCAAGCATCTGTGATGGTAACCATGCTTTGAAAAACGAACAGCTAACGAAAATGACCCCGGAAACCGGCAACTCCCGTTCGGGCATCGTGGACATCAAGCATCGGTTGCATCCTCCCTAAATCATTGGAAAAAGGCAGGGTTGCACGAATCTCCGCCAGAACGTCCTCGCCAAACCCGCTCGTTGTCGCGCACCCTCTGACGGAACGAATTACAAAGTTCGGCTACAATAAGAAGATTATGGAATCAGATCCATGATCAGCGCCACCTCCCTACTTGTGGTGTGGGGTGGCATAGGAGCCGTTGCGGCAGTTCACACCGTCCATGAAGCACCACACCACACCGCGCTGCTGTTGCGGACATCATGCCGAACAATCCGCGGATGGCAAGACGTCAGAAGCTCCACAATCACCCCACTAACTCAACCCAGCCACGCGTCTGCCATCGCAGCAAACGTTCGACCGAAACGCGCGCCCTGGCTCATTGGCTTCGCACGAGGTTGATTGGACGGTGCGCGAGGATGGAAGCCGTCGGGGTTCCTGATTTCAAGGGCGATGGAGATAGAGCTGAGCCGCCTTTCCGTTCGATCATTTGAGTGGCCGGGAAGGAGGGCTCTATCTGATGTTCCGGATGGATAAGATCGGATGGGGTCACGGGGATTGCGCCCCGTGACCCCATCCGATCTTATTTCACCACTCGCACAGCCCTTCCAGATACGCGGCGGAGCCGTCGCGGAGCCAGCCGTCGAGCTGGGACGGGTCCTTGAGCTGCTGGCCGCGGAGGCGGGGGACGGCGATGTATTTGGTTTCCAAGGACGGCAGGTTGCTCATGTCCACCCAGAGCTTTTCGAACTGGCAGACGGGGAAGATGTCTTCCTGGCCGTGGCCCCAGCGCTTTTTCACGTCCTTGAGAGTGATGTAAGTGGGCATCCGCGCGGCGAGGTTGCGGATGGCGGTGTTGACTTTTTCGAGGTCGGTGAGATCGGCGCGGGTGAGATGGAAGGCTTGGAGCAGGGCGTCGATCTGGATCCAGCAGGTGTTGCTGTTATAGTAAGAGAGATTGAATTCGTCCTCCTCGCGCGGCATGGCGAGGCCTTCGACGAGCTGCGGGCGGCCGTTGACGCGGGCGAGGCCGCCGCCGCGGTCTTCGAGGCGGCGGGTGATGACTTCGAAACTGAGTCCGGCACCGCTGTCGAGGTGGTGGCCTAGCAGCGCGGGATCCACGTTCATGCCGACGGTGTCGATGTTGTGGAGGACAAGAGTTTGGAGCTGAGGGCGTTCTGCGAGAAGTGCGGCGAGGGTGCCGTTTCTCAAGAGGTTGGGCACTTCATACCAGTGGCCGACGGGGTGGAGGCACTGGAGCGGCAGGTTGTCGGTGTAGTCGCTGGCCTCGCCGGTGGATTCCGCCCAGCCGAGCAGGGCGGTGCGCAGCGAGTCGCGGACTTTTTGCTGTTGCACGTCAAGCACCTGCTGGGGCATTTCCTCCCAGGCGAAGCGCAGGTCGCGGACGGTGGGCACGGTGCGCAGGCCGATGGATTTCCCCTGCGAGAGATAGAGCGGGCCCTCGTAGTGGTAATTTTCGTAATGAGTGAGGAAGCGCTGGGTGGGGTCGTGGGAGAAGTAGCTGGTGGTGAAGATGTGGGGAATCGGCATGCCCGCCTCGCGGCCGGATTTCCGGCTTTTGGCGAGGTGGGTCTCGATGAACGAACGGTGACGGCCGCCGAGTTTGCAAAACGGGTGCAGGGCTTTCACCACTCCCGCGCCCTGGGTCCAGCGGGAGCCGGCTCCGGCGGCGAGGGTGACGACGGCGACTTCGCCGTTTTTCAAGGCGGCGAGGCCTTTTTCACGCGAGGCGGCGGAAATGGAATCGGCCTGGGTGAGGTCGGTGTCGTGGACGTCCTCGATGATGGCGTTCGCGGGCAGCCGGTTCTGGGCGAGGCCGATTCGCCCGGCCTTGAGGTCAGCGCGGATCTGTTCGTGGGCGGTGCGGTCGAAGCCGAATTGCGCGAGGATTTCTGCGAGGGATTCGCTGTTGCGGCTTTTCCCCTTGCTGCGGGGGAAGATGGAGTCGAACAAGGTTTGCACCATGCCGCGGAGCTCGGGGTGGTCGCGGCAGGCGGTGGCGAAGTGGTCGAGCTCGGCGAGGCGCAGCGGCGAGAGTTCGTGGCGGCCTTTGCGCAACAGCTGGGGGACGATGTAGCTGTAGTAGCCGGACGGCATCAGCGCGTCCTCACCGGCTAGCAGATCTGCCCAAGTGCCGCGCTCGTTGATGGCGAAGTCGTAAACGACCGGCTCCATGGCGAAGGGCAGTGCGGAGGCTAACATTTTCTTGGTTTCGGACATGATGGCCTGGAGGCGTTGCTGGCCCTCGGCTTTCCTCTCGGGGGCGAAGATGAAGCCCATGCCGCCGCCGGCCATGCCGCCGAGCATCCAGAATCCCCAGAAGTCGGAGCCGAACTCGCCGCTGATTTTCTCGATGAGTGTCTCGGTGTAGAGGTTGCTGGCCCACGGGATGATGGTCTGGATGGGCTGACGGAAATTCTCGGTGGTGGCCGCGCCGATGGCCGGGATGTCGCCGGTGTGGAGGGCGGATAGAATGCGGTCGAGGATGCCGTGCGTCTGCTGGCGGGCGATCCACTCGGGGCCGCTGCGCAGGAGGTATTTCTCGGTGACCATTTCCAGGATGGGACCTACGTTCTGCGCCATGCCGCCGTGGACCAGCACGAGCGAGTCCTGGAGCTTTTTGCGGGCGTCGGCCGGGACGTCGGTGTCATCGAGCACTTTGTGGGTGGGCATGAGTCGGCCGCGGGAGATGCCGAATTCCGGATCACCTTCCTTGGCGAAGGTGCCTTGGATGAGTTTCATGCCGGGCCAGACGCCGCCGGAATCCTGCCAGCCGCCGCCGGAGCCGCCGATCCATTCGCCTAGCAGCGCGCGGGCGAGCACGATGCGGCGCTCGTTTTCCTCCAGCGGGCCGGTGAGCGAGCGGGCTTGGCCGGTGGCGCGCATGCAGACGCTGATGAGCGCGGCGAGCAGGTTGGTGGAAACGGCGAGGCGCGAGCCTTTGGGGATGTTGTTGACGTTGGAAACGAGTTCGAGGCCTTTTCCCGGACCGACGACGCGGGCTAGCAGGTCGGCGAGTCTCTGGCCGGAGCCCTCGATGCCGGGCGGGACGATGCCGCTGGCGATGACGGCGGCCTTGAGCAGGCCGAGGTAGTCTTTGGCGAAATCGAAGACCTCGTTGAGGCTGGAAATTTCCGCGCTGCAGCCGAGATCGACGCTGGTGAGTCGGAGGATGGGTTCCTCGATGATGCGCAGGCTGGCTTCGACCGGCGGGCTGGGGGACTTGTCGCGGCCGTGGACGGCGAGGTCGATGGAGATGTTGAGGACCTTGGCGCCCTCGGGGTAGTCCATGCCGAGGAAGAAGATGTCGCTCCAGCCGCAATGGGTGAGGTCCATGCGGACGGGCGTGCGCTCGCGGAGAATCGGATAGGTGCCGGTGGCGGGATCGCGCCGGGTCATTTCCGGACGGATGCGCAGCGGTTGGTCGGCCGGGTGGCCCATGCGGAACATCCATTGGTTCCCGCTCACGCTGCGGACGCTGCGGCGGACCTGGTCGGCGAGGGTCTGGAAGGCGAGCCGCTGATAGACGGAGGCGAGGGCGCTGGAAATGCCGTCGCTGGGCGCTTCCGTGCGTTGGGTTTTGAGGAAAATGTCGATGGCTTCCTCGAAGCGGCGTTCAAGCAGGTTTTCGTAACCTTTGAAGGGTATGGCTCCGGGTTTGTCGTCGGATTTCACCCCGGCTAGACGCAGCGGCAGGTGGAAGCGGTGGATGGAATAGAGAAACAACAGGGCGCGGACGCGGTGATAGAGATTCTCGCTGGTGCGGCGGAATGCGTCGAGGGCGTCTGCCTCGGCGAGCAGTTCGGCGAGTGATAGTTTCTCGCAGGCGACGTCGAGCGAGAGGTCGCGGACGGCGGCGTCCGGCGAGGTGATGAGGGTGAGCAGGGCCATGGCCGGTTGCGGTTAGGCGTGGGATTGGGCGAGGAGTTCGACGATGTTGGTGAGGATTTCGTCGCGGTCCCTTCCGGCAAGGCCGAGCGCGAGCTGGGCGGTGAGCAGGCCGTAGTGGACGCCGATGTCGTGGCGGCGGCCCTGCAGCTGGTGGGCGAGGTAGCGCTCGCCGCGGGCGATTTCCGAGAGGGCGCTGGAAAGGTCCGCGCGGCCGTCAACAAGCTGGCGGGCGAGAGTTTCCATGACCGTCGGGGTGAGGACGTGGAGGCCGAAGAAGCAGAGGTAGTTGCCGGCGCGGAGTCCGGGGACGACGAGTTTTTGCTCGGCCTCGGTGGGAGTGGGTTTCTCGATGACGGTCTCGATTTGATAGAGAAGATCGCTGCCGGGGACGCGGCGGCCGCCGATGGTGCCGTAGAGCGGGAGCTTGCTCTCGTGGGTGGCCTGGACGGCGGACACGGAGCACTTTTCCGTGGTGGCGGTGGCGAGGAGCTGGGCGGTGCAAGACGTCTCGGTGCGGCTCAGATAGAGGTGGTCGCCGACCATGAGCAGGAACGGGTCGGCACCGGTGAACGAGGCGGCGCAGTGGACGGCGTGGCCGTAACCGAGGGCTTCCGTTTGCTCGATGAACCGCATGTGGCTGGCATGCGGGCCCGCGGCCTCAACGTAGGCTGCCTCGTCGCCTGGGCAGATGACGACGGCGATTTCCTCGATGCCGGCGGCGGTGATTTCATCGGCGAGAATGGCGAGGGCGGATCTGGAAGTGCCGTCCCGGTCAACGAGGGTTTGGAGCGGTAAAGTGCGCTGGGATTTACCGGCGGCGGTGATGACGGCTTTTTTGACTTTCATGTTGAAGATACTGCCGAATTAATCGGTGTTGGCAACTCTTCAGAGCGCGTCAGGCGGATTTGCCGTCGGCTTTGGGCTTGCGGAATTTGGGCGGCTCCGGGGGCTTTTCCGGGATGACTCTTTCGATGGCTTCGACGGGAACCCAGCCGCGGGTCTTGGTGGCGAAGGCGACGTAGGCCCAGCGGCCGGACTCGGTGATGATTTCGCAGAGCGAGCCGGGCGGCGCGTCGATGACCTCGGGCGCGGTGCGGGCGGCATCGGTGTGGAGCGCGGTTTTTTCCGCGATGATGACGGCTTGTTTTGCGAGCGGAGCGAACTCGGCGTCGTTCGGGAAATAACGCCAGCCGAGCGCGCCGACGGATACGAGCAGAGGAGCCAGCACGAGGGCTCCGACGGCGGCGACCCGCAGCCGCGCGCCGGGACGGGTCGCGGGGAATACGAGCAACGCGAGGCCGCACAGCCAGAGACCGGTCCAACAGGTAGCCTGCCAGGCGGAGAGGGGAAAGCGGGCGAGCGCGTATTGGTATTCCGGGCGATGGACAACGATGGCGCCGTGTTTCCGCTCGATGAAGCGGAGGTTCTGGCGGGCTTCCTGGTGGCCGGAATCGCGGGCGAGCGCACGGCGGTAATAGAGCGCGGCGTGGCCGGGGGAGCCGGAGCGGTAACAGGCGTTGCCGATGTTATAGAGCGTGTCGGCGGAGAGTTGTTGGTAGTTTCCGGCGCCGAGCCAGAGCTGCACGGCGTCGTCGTATTTCGCGGACTCGTAGGCTTTTAATGCTTGAGTGGCGGCGTCTTCCGCGCGTGCGTGCGGGCTGAAACCGAGCGCGGCGATGAACGCGAACGCGAGCGCCGCCTGGCGGAGGAGCTTGAGGATTTGATTGCGGCGATTGGGATCGAGCGCGGCTTTCGGCTTGCCGGCTAGAAAGCAGACGGCGTCGCGCTCGGCGAGAATGGCTTGGATGTCCGGTGCCGGATTCTCACCGAGATGGCGCTCGATAAAAGCTCCGGCGGATTTGAGGAAACGCGTGTCATCGGCGGGCGGGGTTTTCTCGATCTCCCGCAGCTCGCGAATCCGCGCGTCGCGGGCGGGGTTCTTCCTGAGGCGTGGGCCGTAGCGCATCCAGAGCGCCTTGGCGATGAGGGTGAGCGCGAGCAACGCGCCGGCAGCGTGGCCTAACCATCCGGGAATCGCGGGGACGGCGGGCACGGTGAGTTGCGCCGGGCGGAGGACTGCCAGGATGTCGGTCATGCGTTCGAAGGGGACTGGCAGAGCCTGGATGGCTGCGGCGGGGTTGGTGCCCGGCGAGGTGTTCGGCCGCATTTTCAGTGCGATGGGCTCGGTCGTCAGGGTCTTGTAGGTTTCGTCCTTCGGGTCGAAGTAGGCCAGGCGGAATGGCGGGATTTCCGACTTCATTTCCAAGGGGCGGATGGATTGGTGGAAAACGACGTTGCCGGAAAGTTGGCGGCGCTCGTCGCCGCGTTGTTCGGTGGTGGTGCCGTAGATTTTCCAACCGGCGGAGTTTTCGAGTTGAGGCGGCCGCAACGTGTCGAGATTGCCGCTGCCGCTGACGATCAGATCGACCGAGATCGGGTCGCCCTCCTGGACCTCGGTCGCGGTGGTGCTGGCACTCAGTCGGAAGCTGCCCACGGCGTTTTCAAATCCCTCGGGCGCGCCTTCTGGCAGCGGGATCGACTCGATTTCAAGCTTGGGAACCTGCAGATAGACTTCGGCGCTGACTTGGCGCGGGAATGGGTCCATGACCATCTCGCGAGTCATCAAGCGGATTTTCGCCGGGCCAATCGCGATTTTTCCGCTGCGGGTCGGAGTGATCGTGCTCGGGTAGGCGACCGAGACGTAGCGCATTCCTAACAGGTTGATCCTGCTGCGCATGGGGGAGGGTTGGAAGCGCCATGCCGCCACGCCGTCACGCTCGAAATCCGGAATCCCCCAGTCCTCGATGATCATCTCTTCGGGAACGAAGAGCTTGATTTCAGTGGTCGTGGTTTCGTTTTCGAAAGGCTTGTCGTTCAGGACGCGGAACGAACTGGCGTAGCGGATGGTTTTCCCGCCGGCCTGGACTTCGGACCATTGGAGTTCGTCCGGATTGAAGATCACGAAATCAAGGGGTTCGGTTAGCACCTTGCCGCCGTCCACCATCACCTCGACCGGCGGGATGACGTATTTGCCGGTTTCATAGCCGGAGACGATGTAGTCGAAGACATACTCCAGTCTCCTGCCTGGCAGCATCCTTGTTTGCGGGCCGCGGCCGGAGGCTTGGATGGCGATGTTCTTGATTCCGGGGGGGGCGGGGATTTCGTTAGGCAGGCCGCCGGCCACGGAGATCTCGAGCAAGGCTTGCTCGCCGCGTGCGAGAAAAGAGGTGGAAAGCCGGCACGTCGTCTGGCCGTGGGCATGGGCGCTGAGAAGGATCCAGGCGGCGACGGCGTGGAAGGCTCGGATGGAATGTTTCAAAGTGTTCATGATGTTACCAATCTTTCTCCGCGTCGCGGAACTCGCGCCGGCCCGGAGTGAGCGGGCCTTTTTCGAGGTCGGCGTTTTCCTTGAGAATCCGGTGGGCGCGTTCTTGGGGCGACTCGTTGGGGTTTTCGCCTTCTTTGTCCCCGTCTTTCTTGTCCTTAGCCTTGCCTTTCTGAGCGTCGTCTTTCTTCTCCCCGTCATCGCCTTTGCCTGCTTTGGGCTCCTTCTCGCCGTCGCCTTTTTGGCCGGGTTGCTTGGGGCCGTCTTTACCCTCTTCCCCTTCTTTCGGTTCGCCCTCGCCCTGTTGGGGTTGGCCTTCGCCGGGTTGGGGTTGGCCTTCGCCGGGTTGGGGTTGCGGCATGGATTGCTCGGTGTCTTGCTTTTCCTGATCCAGCAATTCCCCAAGCCGCTTGAGATAGGTCATTGTCAGCTCGCGGTTTTTGCGGGCGATCTTGTCGGAAGGAAACAGGGTAAGCGTGGAATCATAGTGCCTAACCGCATCCGCCCAGTTGGTGACGAGCGACTCGATCTTGACGTATCCGCCCGCCTCGCCTTCCTCGGGGAACTCGGATTCGCGCAGTTTGGCGAGGGCTTCCTTGACGATGGTGTCGAAGCGGGCGAGGTCGGGGACCGATTGCGGGGCGCTTGGATAGGCATCGCCGGAGAGGCCCTTCCAGCCGAGCTGGAACAAGGAATTTCCAATGCCCGTGTGTCCGCCCGCCTGGACTACCGAGTCACTCGACAGCAACGACTGGCTGAAGGCGGTGCGCGCGCTGCGGAAGTCTCCCGCGCGATAGGCGGCGGCCGCCTCGCCGAGGCGGTAGCGGGCCTGGGTTTCGCGGAATTTCGATTCTCCGGCGAGTTTGTGATAGGCGTCGCGGGCTTGCTCGTAGTGCTGCCCGGCCAGCGCGGCCTTGGCGTCGGACGCGTCGCCGGCTTGCGCGTGGTTGATCGTCAGGAAGCCGCCGGTGAGGAGGATCGCCGCGCGGATTCCCTTCCACCGCGTGCCCGCGACGATCGAGACGGCGAGGAACAGGATCGCGGGAAAAACCAGCCACTGATAGAACTCGATCGAGATCCGGCGCTCGCGGCCTTCCATTTCAAAGGCATCCAGTCCACTCACCACGGATTTCACCATCCCGGGCACATCGAGCCCCGAGCCGGCGATGGTGAAGCGGCCCTTGGTGCCTTCCGCGAGTTTGCGCATCACGTCGCCTTGCAGGCGGCTGATGACGGTGCGGCCCGAGCGATCGATCATCTGGCCGTTCGGGAAATCGGAATTCGGGACGAAGCCGCCGTCTTCGGTGCCGACTCCGATGGCGATGATGTAAACGCCGGACCGCTCGGCTTCCGCGATCATCGCGTCGAGGTCACCCTCGTGTTTCTCGCCGTCGCTGAGGATGACGAGCGCGTTGTTTTTCTGGCCGGTTTTTTTCAAGGTCTCGGTCGCGAGGTGGACGGCGGCGGCGAGATCGGAGCCGCCGAGCGGAGCCCAGGTTTCATCGATCTGGTCGATGGTCTCGCGCACGGCGCTGTGGTCGATGGTGAGAGGCGCGTAAACGTACGGGTTGCCGGCGAATCCGAGGAAGCCGATGCGCTCGTTAGGCATGGTTTCCATCAGTTCGTAGATGACGACTTTCGCCTGGGTGAGCCGGTCGGGTTTGACGTCGCTGACCCGCATGCTCTTTGAAATGTCGAGGGCGATCATGATGTTCCGGCCGAGCGTTTTCTCGGTCCTGGTGCCGGCGTCGCCTCGGGGACGGGCGAGCGCGATGACCAGGGCCGCACAGGCGGTTAGGAGGGAAAACAGGGCGAACCAGCGGGGCAGCGGACTGCCGCGCTTGAGCAAGGTTTCCCGCAGCCGCGGGGCCACGAAGGCCGCCCACTGCTGCTTGCGCAGGCGCGAAGCAAGCACCGCGCCAACTCCCAGGACGGGGAGCAGGATCAGCAAGGCGAGCCAGCCGGGTTGGGCGAAATTCATAGGATCAGGCGGCAGGAGGAGGATTCAGGGCCATATAAACCGCGGAACCCAAGGCGGCGAGCAAAGTGACGCCCACAAACCAGGGGAACAGCTCGGTATCGTCGATCACGGTCAGGCTTTTCGCATCCGTTTTTTCGAGGTTGTCGATGGTGGTGAAGGTCTTCTTCAGCGCGGCGAGGTCCTGCGCCCAATAGTGCTCCGCGCCGGTGAGCTCCGCGATTTTCTTGAGCGTGGGCAAGTCAAACTCCTGATAGGGGAAGCGCATGATGCTCGGGTCCACCCGGCCCTCGGTCGTGCCGATGGCCACCGTGTAGATCTTGATGCCGAGCGTCTTCGCGTGTTCGGCGGCCTCGATCGGCGAGATTTTTCCCGAGTTGCTCGCCCCGTCGGTGATGAGGACGATGATCTTGCTCTTCGCGTCGCGGGCTTCCAGGCGGACGGCGGCGGCTGCGAGAGCGGAACCGATCGCGGTGCCTTGTTCCTTGATGGTGCCCATGTCGCGCTGGTCGTTCAGGCGGAGTTCGTTCAGCGATCTTCTCAGCCACCGGTGGTCGAGCGTGATCGGGCTGGCGTCGCGCGGCCTGCCGGCGAAGGCGACCAGTCCCATGCGGTCTTCCGGGCGGCGGCCGATGAAATCATCGACCACTTTTTTCGCGACATCGATGCGTTTCACCCGCTCGCCCTGATCGACGAAGTCGTCGATGTCCATCGAAAGCGAGACGTCGAAGGCGATCATGATGTCGATGCCGCTGGCCGAGCGGCTTTGATACTCGTTGCGCCAAACGGGGCGGGCCATCGAGATGATAGAGCAAAACAACGCGAGGTAGGCGAGCGGCAGCCCGAGGCTCCACGCCACCCGCCGGACCTGGTGTCCGAGGCTGACAAGAATTGATAGGTTCGGGAAGACCACGGCCGCCTCCGAGCCCTTTCCGCGGCGGAGCGCGAGCAACAGGAATGCCGGCAAGAGCAGCAACAGCCAGCCCGGCTGGGCGAAACGGAAGTGTTCGAGGAACGCGCTCATGCCCGGAATCCGTGGTGCAGGGTTTCCAGCAGCGCTCGTGATTCTGCGACGATTTCGCTGGCGGCGGCGTCGGGGATTTCAGCGGCGTATTTCAAGGATGCGAGTCGGGCGAATCCCTGGCCGGCGGTCGCGCGGGCCTCTTCCGAAAAATCCTTCAGCGCGTCGTGCCGGGAAATGGTTTCCTCGTGGGTCTCGAACAAGGCGGGGTCGCCCGCGGCGACGGATAGATATTTCCGCAGGATCAGGGACGACCGCACCGCCGCGTCGCGCGCCGGGACGGCATCGATTTCTCCGAGCGCCGCGGTGGCTTCCGCGTAGGCGGCCCTCCGCATGGCCAGCGGATCGAGGGGCGCGGCCTTCTTCCTTTTAAAAATCAAAACCACGAGCACCACGACAAGCAGCGCGACCGCCGCGGCGATCGTCCATGGCTCGACCCATGAATCCGGGACCAAGGCCTCGGGCGGGCTTGGTTCGAGTAATTCAAAACTGCCGGACTTCTCGTTCATTCTATCCGGAGCGTTTGCGGCTGCGTTTTTTCAAGAGTTGGTGAAGCGCGGCCAGCGTGTCGCCGTCGGTTTTCAAGTCCGCCGAGTCGATGCCGTGCTTCTTGAAAATCGCCGCGACGCCTTCGAGTTGTCTCTTCATCAGCTTTGCGTAGCCCATCCGCAGGTTCGGATTGCTGGTGTTGACCAGCGTTTCCATGCCCGTTTCCGGATCGATCATCACCACCTTGCCGCCCTTCGGCAGCTTGGCTTCCAGCGGGTCGAGGACGCGCAGCGCGATAGTCTCGTGTTTCTTCGCCAGCTTGCCGATCGGCTTCTCCAGCGGGTCGGAGAAAAAGTCGGAGATCAGGAAAATCACCGACTTCCGGCGCAAGGTCCGGACCAGGAAATCGCAGGCTTCGGATACTGAAGTGCCGGGCTTTTCGGGTTTGGCGACGAGGATTTCGCGGATCATCCGCAGCAGGTGGCGACTGCCTTTTTCCGGCGGGATGAAAAGGATCGGCTCGTTGGCGAAGACGAGCAACCCGACCTTGTCTCCGTTGTGCAGCGCGCTGAATCCGAGCACCGCCGCGGTCTCCGCCGCGACCTCGCGCTTGCTGAGAGAGACGCTGCCGTAGTCCGCCGAGCCGGAGACATCCACGGCGATCACGACCGACAACTCGCGCTCCTCGCGGAACTTCCTGACGAACGGCGCGTTCATCCGCGCGGTCACGTTCCAGTCGATGAAGCGCACTTCGTCGCCGTGCTGGTATTCGCGGAAATCGTCGAAATCCAGGCCCTGCCCGCGGAACGATGACAGGTATTCGCCGGAGAACGACTCGCGCACCAAGCGCCGGGCCTTGAGCTCGAGCTTGCGCACGCGCGCCATCATTTCCTCGATCTGTTCGTCCGTCAGCATCTGCAAAAGACTCAGGGGACGGCGACCTTGTGCATGATCCGCTCGATCACCGAGTCGGTGGTCATTTCCTCCGCCTCCGCCTCATAGGTGAGGAGAATCCGGTGGCGCAGGACGTCGAGCGCCATGTCCTTCACGTCCTGCGGCGTGACAAACGCGCGGCCTTGCATGAAGGCCCGCGCGCGTGCCGTTAGCGCGAGGTTGATGGTGCCCCGCGGCGAGGCACCGGAGCGGACGAGGTTTTTCAGCGGCGCATCCACGAGTCCCGGGAAGCGCGTCGTGTGGATGATCTGCACGATGTATTTGCGGATCGCCGGGTCGATGTAAACCTCGTTGACCAGTTCCCGCGAGGCTGACACCTGCTCGGGAGTCGCCACCGACCTTGTCTGATAGGGCGGGGTCGAGGTCGCCATCTTGTCGAGGATTTCTAGCTCCTCGTCCTTCGACGGATAGCCGACGGTGACCTTGAGGAGGAAGCGGTCAAGCTGGGCTTCGGGAAGCTGATAGGTGCCTTCCTGGTCGATGGGGTTCTGGGTCGCCAGCACGAGGAAGGGTTTGGGCAGGGGATACGAGCGGTCGCCGAGCGTCACTTGGCGCTCCTGCATCGCCTCGAGCAGCGCGGACTGGACTTTCGCCGGAGCCCGGTTGATTTCATCGGCGAGGATGAGGTTGTTGAAAATCGGTCCCAGCTTCGGCTCGAATTTGGTTTCCTGCGGGTGGTAAACCATCGTGCCCACCAAGTCGGCGGGGAGCAGGTCGGGAGTGAACTGGAAGCGGGCGAAGGTGGCGTGCAGCGAGCCGGAAAGCGCCTTGACCGCCAGGGTTTTGGCCAATCCGGGCACGCCTTCGAGCAGGATGTGGCCGTTGCAAAGCAGCCCGATCAGCAAGCGGTCCACCAGTCGTTCCTGACCGACCAGCACCTGGCCCATTTCCTCCTTCACCGCTTGGATCCAGCCACTCGTCCCCGCGATCCGCTCTTGCAAGTTATCAGTTGTCATCGATTTGATGCGGCAGTTTGGCACGCCAGCGAATCCGTGCAACCGGCAAAGTGCGGAAAGGCCGGTGAAAACGAAGGGTTTCCGAGGAGGGAGCCTTTCGCGATTACTTCTTGGGTGCCACGAATGGAGGATTGGCCACCTGCTGGGCACCGTGGATGATGAACTCGCCGCCAAGCATGCAGACATATGGATCGGCGTCCTTGCCGTGGTTGAGGTAGCGGTCGGGGCCTTTTTTCGATTCGTTAGCGGTGTGGAAGCTGTCGCTGGCAGAGTGCAGGCCGATGAATCCCTT
>JBFZFJ010000471.1:0-5108 GCA_041306405.1 Verrucomicrobiales bacterium
CGATGTGGCCGTTGTTGATGTCCTCCGTGAGCCAGGATTCGAGTCCGTGCCCGCCCCAGCGACGGCGGAGTTCACAGAACTGATCGCGCAGCTTTGCCAGGATCGCCACTTTTTTCCGCCGCATCGCGGGCTCGGGTTGGCCGGAGGCATAGAGCTTTTCGAGGCTCCAGCGGGAGCTGTCGACTTCCCGATAGAACTCGCGGCGGCGGACCAGCCGTTGTTCGTATTTCCTCAAATCCGCCAGACGTCCCTCATGGCGCAACCAGCGCTTCACACCCTCTTCGGCGACGGTGTTGGCGAGCGATTCATTGAAAACCGTGTCGCCCCGGCGGAAGACTTTGCGGTGGGTGAGCTCGTGGAAAATCGTCTCCGCCAGATCGATGTCCGGATAGTTCACAAAGGTGTTTAGCACCGGGTCGTGAAACCAACCGAGCGTGGAGTAAGCATCCACGCCACCGACAAAAACGTCGTGGCCGTCCGCCTTGAGTTCCCCGGAAAGCTCGACGGTGTCCTGCTCGTGGAAATAGCCGCGGTAGTCCATTTTCCCGATAGCTGGGTAGTGCCAGGTCTTGGCTTTCATTGAAAATTCGGGTGCGGCGTAAACCACCCAGACGACGTGTTGGCGGCCGAGATCGGCGTATTTGCCGTAGCTCGCATCGCCTGGCAGCGAGAGGTGGTCGCTGGCGAAGCGGCGGATTTTCTCCACCGTCGCCAGCTGGTCGCGCAAAGCGGGCGGGCTGGCGGGGTCGGCGCGGACTTGCTTGTTCGGCCGGCTTTTCCGCAAGATTTCCGCCTGTCCGCCGATGGCCTGGCCGTAAAAACTCAAAGTCTGGCAGGACGGCAGAAGCGCTAAAATCACGGCAAATACGGGTGATAACAGAGGGAGAAATCGTGGCATGGCGTTGCGATTAAGAATTTTTTTAACCGCGAATGGACGCGAATTCACGCGAATACGCCGCCTATTTTCCCTTCCCTCGCCGCTTGGAACTCCCTAAACCTCGCCGGACATGAGCCAAATCGTTCTCTTATTCTCCGGACAAGGCGCCCAAAAAGTGGGCATGGGCAAGGACTGGGTGGAAAACTCCGCCACAGCCCGCAGCATGGCCGTGCAGGCCGACAAAGCCCTTGGGTTTCCCCTCTCGGCCATCATGTTCGACGGACCCGACGAGGAATTGACCAAAACCTCGCGCTGCCAACCCGCACTCTATCTGCATGGCCTGATGGCGCTCGCCTTGATCCGCGAGCGGCTGCCGAATCTCGTCCCTGTCGCCGCCGCGGGGCTTTCGCTCGGCGAATTCACCGCCCACGCCGCCGCCGGGACATTCTCGTTTGAAGACGGACTGCGCCTCGTCGCCCGCCGCGGCGAATTCATGGAAGCCGCCTGCCTGGCGACCGAAGGCGCGATGGCCGCGCTCATCGGCGGCGAGGAATCCCAGGTCCGCGCGCTCGCCGCCGCGGCCGATGTGGACGTCGCCAATCTCAACGCGCCCGGCCAGATCGTGCTTTCCGGCACCGCCTCCGGGATCGATGCCGCCATCGCCCAAGCCAAGGATTTCGGCATTCGCCGCGCCATCAAGCTCAACGTCGCCGGTGCCTATCACTCGCGCCTGATGCAGAGCGCGCAGGACCAACTCGCCGCCGAGCTGGCCACGGTTTCCTTCCAGTCCCCCGCCCTGCCGGTCGTTTGTAACTTCGGAGCCTGCCTCGTTTCCGACGCCGCCGAGATCCGCAGCATGCTGGAAAACCAGGTCACCGGCTCCGTCCGCTGGACGGAATCCATCCAGCTGCTCATCGCCCGCGGCCACCGCACCTTCCTCGAACTCGGCCCCGGCAAGGTGATCGCCGGACTCGTCTCGAAGATCGACAAGGAAGTCACCGTCCATTCCGTCGAGGATCTGGCCTCGCTGGAAGCCGCGGTCGAAGCGCTTTCCTGAGCATTCAAAGGGCTTCCGGAGAAAAATCAGAAAAGCTTAAAAAAGAGATTGCGCAGTCCGGGTCGGCAAAATAGCGTCCCGCACCCGAGCGGGACATGGAGCGGTAGCTCAGTTGGTTAGAGCGCCAGCCTGTCACGTTGGAGGTCGCGGGTTCGAGTCCCGTCCGCTCCGCCATCTCCCGTTCGGTAAAATCAACCCCGCCTGCAAAGGCGGGGTTTTTTGTTGCCCGCGATCCGCACTCCCGTTTCAAACAACTCGAAACTTGCCCGCTCCCCGCCCATTCGCTATCTGAAGACCGTGACCCAGCCCACGAAAGACCGCTCACATTGGCCTCAGGCCAAATTTAGTTGCTTCGAAAAGGCTCGCGCTTACCGCATCAACCAATGGCAAGAAGCGGGTTGTGCTGCCCGCCTGACCGCAGCTTGGGAACTTGTCACCGACTACTGGGTCGGAATGAAAGGAAAACATCCCGATGAACTCCGACTTCAAAGATCTGTTACGCATTTTCGCCGAACATCACGTTGAGTATCTCATCGTCGGGGCTTACGCCGTGATTCACTACACGCAACCGCGATACACCAAGGATATCGATCTGTGGATCAAGCCTTCCAAGGAAAACGCGGCCCGCGTGGCCCGGGCGTTTTATGAGTTCGGCCTACCGCTGGTAGAGGTCACTCAAGAGGATTTCGAACACGAGGGGCTGCAATACGTCGTCGGAGCATTACCCTGCCAAATTGATTTCCTCACTTCACTACCCGGCCTGCCGGATTTCAACGCGGCATGGGAAACTGTTGAAATCGCGACCGTTGAAGGAATCCCCATCCACTACCTCGGGAAAGCCGATCTCATCCATGCCAAGCAGACCGCCGGCCGCCCGCAAGACCTCGCCGAACTCCGCCGCGCCGGGGAGATTTGAAGCGCGATTCCGGAAAAAAACCTCCGACCTTGCCATTGCTTCGTTCCCGCCCTACATCCCTCCGCCATGCCTACTGTTGCCATCGTCGGACGCCCGAATGTCGGGAAGTCAGCTCTCTTCAACCGCCTTGCCGGGCGGAAGATCGCCATTGTCCACGATCAACCCGGCGTCACCCGCGACCGCATCGCCGCGCCGTCCAAGGCCACGCAGGTCGCTTGCACCCTCATCGACACCGGCGGCATCGGTGGCGGCATTGAAGACGGCTTCGACGAGCAAGTCGGCATCGAGGCGGACATCGCGATGCAAACCGCGGATTTGATCCTGTTCGTCGTCGATGCCCACGCCGGGCTCACCGCAGTCGATCAGGCGCTCGCGCAAAAACTCCGCAAGGCCAAGCCGCCCGTGCTGCTCGTCATCAACAAGGTGGACGATGACAAGCACGAGAATTCTCACTCGGATTTCACCCGCCTCGGCCTCGGCAACAGCGTCTTCGTCTCCGCCGAGCACGGCCGGAATTTCGGCCACCTCTGTGATGAAATCGACGCCGTCATCGCCCCGCTCGTTTCTGAAACCGAAGCCGAAGCCGAAGTCGCCGAAGCTGTCGGCATCAAGCTCGCCATCGTCGGCAAGCCCAACGCCGGCAAGTCCTCGCTGGTCAACGCGATCCTCCACGACGAACGCACCATCGTTTCCGAAATCGCCGGCACCACCCGCGACGCCGTCGACCTTCCCTACACCTTCGAGGGCGAGAATTTCACCCTCATCGACACCGCGGGCCTGCGCCCGCGGGCCAAGCGCGACAACTCGGTCGAGGTCTTCTCCGCCATGCGCACCGAGAAAGCCGTCCGCCGCGCCGACCTTTGCGTGCTCGTCATCGACCTCGCCGCCGGTATCACCTCGATGGACCGCAAGATCGCGCAGCTGATCATGGAGGAGAAAAAACCCTGCCTGATCGTGCTCAACAAGTTCGACCTCTTCCACCCCGGCGCCAACCGCACCGCACGCCTCGAGGAAGCCACCGAACATGTCCGCAAGGAACTCTTCTTCCTCCACTACGCGCCCTTCGTCGCCTGCTCGGCGAAAACCGGCGGCTCGGTGGATCACGTCCTCAAGGAAGCCCTCAAGATCAAAAAGGGCGCGCAAAACATTCCTGGCACCGGCCAGCTCAACCGCATCCTCCAGGGGGCCTTCGTCGCCACCCCGCCGCCCATCGACAAGAAACTCAACAAGCGCCTCAAGCTCTACTACGCCACGGCCGCGGTGGAGGAGAAATACAGCGTCATCCCGGTGCCGACCATCGTGCTCTTCGTCAACGACAAGCGGCTCATGGCCACCAGTTACGAGTCCTACATCGTCAACCGCTACCGCGCAGCCCACCCCGCACCCGGCATTCCCGTCGTTCTATCCGTGCGCTCGCGTTCCCGGAAAGAGTGGGAGCCGCGACAAAAACCGCAGGGACACTGATCCCCCGTCAGTCGATGATCTTCCGCATCGGGATCATGCCGGAATACTCGAAGCCCTGCTTCTTGAAAAACTCCTGCGACTCCGCGCTGATCCGGTCCGTTAGCAGGGTGATGCGCTTGAAGTGCTTCTTCCTGGCGAAGTCCACCACGTAGTCCACCAGCATCGTGCCGTAGCCCTGGCCGCGGTGGTCGGGATGGATCACCACGTCCTCCATCAGGATGACAAAGCCGCCGCAGGCCGTGGAAATGGTGAACAACAAATTCACCATGCCGAATATCTGATGCTGGTTGCGCACCACGAAGATCCGGCCCCGGTTCGGCTGTTCGAGGATCAACTGCAAGCCGCGCTCCTGCACCGCGCGGTCCGGCGAAAAGTCGCCAGACAAGTCAAAAAGGTTCATCACCAACTCGGTCAGCGCCGGCAAATCCTCGATCGTGGCCGGCTCCACGCGGGGGCGATCGTCATCTAAACTCGGGGATGCCGTGTCCGTCATTGTTTTCACGATCATGAGTTTGGCATGGATTTGGAATCGGAAAACGAAATTCTCCGGACACCTCAAATTTCGCCTTCCAGCGGCCGGGATTCCAATAAATCCGGTCGGTTCGCCCGAGTCCGCTCCAAGGCCCGCTCCTCCTTCCACGCCGAGATTTTCCCGTGATGCCCTGAGACCAGCACCTCCGGCACCGCCATCCCGCGGAACTCGATCGGCCGCGTGTAAGCCGGAGCTTCCAGCAGATTGGGGTCGGAAAACGACTCGTCCACCGGCGAACGCTCGTCTCCGAGAGCCCCCGGCA
>JBFZFJ010000472.1:0-25304 GCA_041306405.1 Verrucomicrobiales bacterium
GCGCTATAAAGCCCGCCACCCCCCCGCCCCGTCAAGGTCAATAGCGGGTTTGCTCCAGCTTTCGCTTCATCGCCTGCCAATCCGGCATCACCGTGCCCAACAGGCGATAGAACGCCCGATCGTGGTTCGGGCAACGGTGACGCGGTGGCCAAATCCTCGTGCGACGGGTCAAGGCGGTGATGCGTCGGTTGCCGGGAGCGGTGCGCGGCGCTCAACCAGTGTTACGCCACGCACGACAAGCAAGAACTTGAGCCCGACACGATGGAATCGAGTTTCCGGCACCCTTACATAGCGCAAGGGCCGTGAAAACCCGAACCCAAGGCGATGGGATCGAGTTTCCGACACCATTACATCGCGCACGGGCTGCCAAAACCCGGACCGGACGCCTGCGGCCTTGATTATTTCGGCCGGCGTGCGATGAACGGGCAGTCAGAAGCAACGACCATGGAAAAATTACGCGGCCCACTCATCCTCGAACGCGGCGAACGATTTCTCACGATTTGGAAACACCAGACCCCGGAGCAGGAACGCTTCGCGGGGATCGACTACCAGGAACTCCACGCCGAGGTGGATGCGGCCAAAGAGGCGCGCGAGCGGGTCCGGGCGGTGGAACTCTGGCTACGGGGCCTGCGGCTGGAACGAGACCAAGCGGACCGGAAGCTTGCGAAGAAACTGATGCGTGTGGCCTCCGGGGTGCGGGCCGAGCCGGCCTACGGCGAAGACTGCGGGGTTTACCGTGCGCTCGGATTCGTGCCGCTCAGCGAGAATCGCAGCGGCCGGCCGCGAAAAAAAACAGCCGTAAAGGCCCGGAACAAGGGAAAGCCATGAACCCCTCTGGAAACGCATGGACGGTTTCCTGACAAATGCCTGATCTTCCGCTGGAAGATGCCGAGCGAATCCCCGATCCCTGTCGAAATCCTTGCCCCCCGCGCGCTCCTCCATTACATCCTCCGCGTGCTCACGATTCACAAGCTTACCAAGACCCTCGGCGGCCGCTGCCTGCTCCGCGAGGCTGAAATGTCCATCAACTGGGGCGAACGCGTCGCCCTCGTCGGCCCCAACGGTGCCGGCAAGTCCACCCTTTTCCGCATGATACTCGGCGAGGACTCGCCCGACGAGGGCACCATCGAGCGCGACGAATACGCCATCACCGGCTACCTCCCGCAGGAAGCCGGCGAGCCGACGGACGAGACGATCCTCGAGATCGCCATGGGCATCACCCCGGAAATGATCGGCCTGCTCCGCATCATCCGCGAGGGCGAGAAATCCGGCGACCTCTCCAGCCCGGAGTTCGGAAAAGCCCAGGACCAGTTCACCGCCCTCAACGGTTACCAGCTCGAACCCAAGGCCAAGAAAATCCTCCACGGCCTCGGTTTCAAAAGCGACGATTTCAACAAGCCCGCCCGCGAATACTCCGGCGGCTGGGTGATGCGCGCCCACCTCGCCCAGCTCCTGACCATGGAGCCTGACCTGCTCATGCTCGACGAGCCGACCAACCACCTCGACCTGCTCTCGCTCCTCTGGCTCCAGCGCTACCTGTTAAATTACTCCGGCGCCATCCTGATGATTTCGCACGACCGCGACTTCATGGACTCGATCATCGAGACCGTCGTGGAAATCGATCCCGACGCCGCGAAGCTCAATTCCTACACCGGCAACTACAGCTGCTACCTCGAACAGCGCGAAGCCCGCTTCGAACAACAAACCCAAGCCTACCGCAACCAGCAGAAGGAAATCGAGCACGTCCAGGAATTCATCGACCGCTTCCGCCAGGTCGGGTCGAAAGCCTCGCAGGTCCAGTCCCGCATCAAGTCGCTCGAAAAGTTAGAACGCATCGAAAAGCCGCGCACCCCGCGCAAGGCCTTCAAATTCAGCTTCCCCCAGCCGCCGCGCTCGAACCAGAAAGTCATCGAGCTCCAGAAAGTCAGCCAAGCCTACGGCGACAAGCAGATCTACAAGGACCTCGACCTCACCATCGAGCGCGGCGACCGCATCGTCCTCGTCGGCCCGAACGGCGCGGGCAAATCCACCCTCATCAAGATCCTCGCCGGCCAGATCCCCATCAACGGCGGCAAGCGCGAGGTCGGCTACGCCACCAAGATCGGTTACTACTCCCAGCACCGCTCCGAGTCGCTCAACGAGAACAACACCGTGCTCGAAGAAGTCATGGGAGCCTGCACCACCCTCCGCGAAGAGGAGGCCCGCTCGATTCTCGGCTCCTTCCTGTTCCGCCGCACCGACGTCGAGAAGCGCTGCGGCGTCCTATCAGGCGGCGAGAAATCCCGGCTCAACCTCGTCAAGTTCCTCGTCGATCCGCCGAACCTCCTGCTCATGGACGAGCCCACCACCCACTTGGACATCCTCTCCATCGACTCGCTCGTCCAGGCGCTGAAAAACTACGAAGGCACGCTCGTCTTCATTTCCCACGACGTCCACTTCATCCGGACCCTCGCGGAAACCACGCTCCACATCAACAACGGCACCGTCACCCGCTACACCGGCGGCTACGACTACTTCATCGAGAAGAGCGGTCTCATCGACGACCGCAGCGCGGTGACGGCGTAAGCGCCTCCGAAGGCCAGCCCGACGCTCTCAACGACCCGGCCTTGGCCGGCGGCTCGGCGGGTTTCGTAGAATTTGCTCACCACCCACCACGCCTTCTTGCGCTGCCCTTTGTCGGAAACGAGGTCCTTGCGGTTCCAGCCATCCTGGTTGAGCGGATGGCGGCGGGTGGGCGGTCCGGATGAAGTTGCAGCCAACGGCTTTGACCTCGTTGAGAATCATCGCGGCATCAGCATCGGAAGAGGCGCGTCCTAACCGTTGGGGGATCTCCTCGTGGAGGTTGACCCCTTTCAGGAGAACCGGTTTGTCGTTGAGCAGCAGGTCGCATCCCTTGATCTCGATGCTGCGGAAGCCGATCTCGCCTGTCAGGAAATCTCCGCCCGCGGAAACCGTCGTCGGGTAGAGCTTGGGAGTGGTTTGGGTGGCGAGGTTCGAGTGGCGCAGCGCTTGCAAGGGCAAGGGCAAGCCAAACCGCCGCCGGACCAGGCAGGCCGGGCGCGATGGGGATTTGCGGGCGGGTGCTGACGTAAAAAGGCCGCTGAATGTCGCACTCAGCCGTAGACAGCTCTCCTGGCATTTGAGTAGCCTCCCTGCAGGGCCAGCCAACCAAGTTCCCCTACGGACACACTGTCCACACACACACCGCACTAACGCCGTCCGCCGCTATTTTTCACCGACCATGACCACCACCCAACTGAATCCCACAAGCCAACCCGTGGCGACCTCCGCCGAAGGGGGCGCTCACCGCCGAGCTTCTCGCCACCTTGCGGGGAGTCTATCAGATGAACGCCGCGGACCGCGCGTGCCACAACGCCGTCACCAACACTGACACCAATTCGCTGGCGCTCAACCCGCCAAGGAAAAGAATGGGACGGGAAATGACGAGGCTTCCGAGTTTCATACTGCGGAGAACCAAAAGCTCACTCCGCCGGAGCGCCACACCCCGCAGTCGTTCTATCACCAATATGTCGGCCGGCCGCTCTCCGAGTTCGTCTGCCTCTACAACGATCCGCACAACGAGTTGGACCGCCACTACAGCTTCGACCGCGCGCGCAACATCGTCGGCAACGAGTGCATGCATTTCGTCAACATCGACACCGCGCCGATGAAGCAAATCGCCAAGGCGTCCATTCTCGCCAACGAGCCGCTCTGGTTTGCCGTCAACATGGACTTCGACCAATCGCTCGAACACGGCCTGATGAAGCACCGCCTGTTCGATTACGAAACACTCTTCGGCATCGACCTCGGCATCAGCAAGGCCAACCGGACGCGTTTCCACTCCGGGGCGTCCGGCCACGCGATGGCGCTGATGGGCGTGGACCTCGCCGCCGACGGCCAGACCCGCAAGTGGCTGGTCGAAAACAGCTGGGGCGACGAGAAGGGCGACAAGGGCTGTTGGACGCTTCACGACGACTGGTTTGACGAGCACGTTTACACGTTCATCGTCCACCGCCGCCACGTGCCTGAAGACATCCTGAGTCATTTCAATCAGGACGTCACCGTTCTGCCAGCCTGGTATCCGGGCGCGCAGTGCGTCCGCTCCGCGTCAAGCCCGGCATGAGGACGCACCGATCAGCCGGACCCATGGGGGCGCTATTGTTAGCCCTCGCCGCGGCCACACTCGCCCCCGCCGCCGCCTTGTCCCCTCTCGACCTCCGTTGCGAAGGGCTCAACGAGCCGCTCGCGGCGTCCTCCGCGCCGCGCCTGTCATGGCGCGTCGCGGCCAAGGATCGCGGCCAAGCGCAGTCTGCCTGGCAAATCCTGATCTCTAGCAGGTCGGGTCTCCTCGCCAAGGATCGTGGCGACCTCTGGGATTCCGGCAAGACGGCGGCCGGGCGCGAACCGTCCGTCCATTACTCCGGCGCACCGCTCGCCCCCGGCGGAAACTATCATTGGAAAGTCCGCTGTTGGGACGCGGGCGGCGGATCGTCCGCGTGGAGCCAACCCGCCGTCATGGAAATCGCGCCGCAGTCCCCTGCCGACTGGCAGGGCGCCCGCTGGATCGACGACGGCAAGCCGCTGCCGGCCCGCGACGAGGATTTCTACCAGCCCGACCCGGCGCCGCTGTTGCGGCGCGAGTTTGAGATCTCAAAACCCGTCGTCCGCGCCCGCCTGCATCTGGCAGGTCTGGGGTTCTGCCTGCCGAGCCTCAACGGCAAGCGGCTCAACGACCCGGTGCTCGACCCGCCGTGGACCGCCTTTGACAAGCGCATCCTGTTCCGCAGCCACGACGTGACCGCGGAACTATCCGAAGGGAAAAACTGCCTCGGCCTGATCCTCGGCAACGGTTGGTACCATCCGCTGCCACTGCGCATGTGGGGCCAGCGCAACATCCGGGACACTCTCGCCACCGGTCGGCCGCGCGTCATCGGCTTGCTGGTCGTCGAGCATCCGGACGGCACCCGCACCACCCTCACCACCGGCCCCGGCTGGACGACCCACAGCGGTCCCACCGTGAGGAACAGCGTCTTCCTCGGCGAGGAGCGCGACGCCCGGCTCGCCCTGCCCGGCTGGGACCGCGCGGGCTTCGACGCCTCCCCGTGGCAACCCGCGCGGGTCGCCGACGCTCCGTTGGAACCGCTCAAGCCGCTGCTGGCAATGCCGCCGGTCCGCGCCACAGGGACGATGCCCGCCATGGCGGTCACCACCCCCGCGCCGGGCGTGCACATCGTGGACTTCGGGAAAAATTTCACCGGCGTCCCGGAAATCAAGCTGAGTGCGCCCGCCGGCACCCGCATCACCCTGCGCTACGGCGAGCTGCTCCACGCGGACGGCACGCTCAACCCGATGACCAGCGTCTGCGGCCAGATCAAGGGCATGCGCAAGAATGACAAGGGTGAGGAAGTTTCGGTCGGCGGTCCCGGCGCGCCGGCCATCGCCTGGCAGCAGGATGTTTACACCGCGCGTGGCGGCGAAGTGGAAATCTATCGCCCGGATTTCACCTTCCACGCCTTCCGCTTCATGGAAATCACCGGCCTGCCGGAAACTCCGAAACCGGAGGACTTCCACGGCCTCACCCTCCACTCGGACCTCCCCGACGCCGGATCGTTCTCGTGTTCTAACGAGCTTTTCAACCGCATCCAGGAAATCACCCGCCGCACCTTCCTCAACAACGTCGTCAGCGTGCAGTCCGACTGCCCGCATCGCGAGCGCTTCGGCTACGGCGGCGACATCGTCGCCACCAGCGAGGCGTTCATGATGAATTTCGACATGGCCGGATTCTACGCCAAGACCGTGCGCGACTTCGCCGACACAGCACAGCCCGACGGCAATTTCACCGACACTGCGCCCTTCGTCGGCATCAGTTATTGCGGCGTCGGCTGGGCGATGGTCCACCCGCTTTTGCTGGAGCAACTCTACCGGCATTATGGCGACAAGCCGCTGATCGAAGAACAACTGCCCGCCGCCATCCGCTGGTTCGAGCTGGAGGCCTCCAAGCGCGAGAACAGCCTTGTCGTCAAAGGCCTCGGCGATCACGAGGCGCTGAAAAAGATCGCCGGACCGGTGATCACCACGCCGATGTTCATCGACACCGCGCGCCGCATGGCCCGGCTCTCCCGCATCGTTGGCAAAGAGAACGATGCCGCCCGCTTCGAGAAGATGGCGGAGGAATCCGCGGCCGCATGGACCAAGTCCTTCCTCGACCCGCAAACCGGCAAGATCGGCGGCGGATCGCAGTCAGAACAAGTCATTGCGCTCGGTTTCCGCGCGATGCCGGAGAGCACCCGGCAGGCCGTGTTTCTCCACCTCGCCAACAACCTCAATCCGCGCAGCGACGGCCCCAGCCTCACCACCGGCATCTTCGGCACGCGATTCCTGTTGGAAGAACTCTCGCAACGCGGCCGCCACGATCTCGCCTACGCGCTGGCCGACCGCAAGACCTTCCCCTCATGGGGCTGGATGCTCGAAAACGACGCCACCACCTTGTGGGAATCCTGGAAGGAAAGCGACAACACATTCTCCCACAACCACCCGATGTTTGGCTCGATCTCCGCCTGGTTCTTCCGCCATCTCGGCGGCATCCAGGCGGCCGACGACGCGGTCGGCTTCGACCGCATCACGATCCGCCCGCAGCTCGCCAAGGGGCTCGAATGGGTCAATTGCTCGCATCGCACGGTCCGCGGACAGATCGAATCGAACTGGAAGATCGCCAAAACGGGCACCGAGTTTGAAATCGTCATCCCGCCGGACGCCACTGCGGAAATCGAGCTGCCCGCAGGCACCATCACCGAATCCGACAAGCCCCTTGCCGAAGCCGAAGGCGTAAGCGTCCTCAAGTCGTCGGGCAACCGGATGAAAGTCACCAGCGGACGCTACCGTTTCCTCGTCGTCCCATGAAACTCTTCCTTTCCGTCCTGCTCGCCGTCTTTTCCGCGAATGCCTGCTTTGGAGCCTCGAAAGTCAAGCCCCTCAACGTGCTCGTGCTCTACGCCGACGACTGGCGCTTCGACACGCTGGGCTGCGCGGGCAATCCGGTGGTCAAAACGCCGAACCTCGACCAGCTCGCGGGCGACGGATTCCGGTTCACGCAAAATTGCGTCACCACCGCCATCTGCGGGGTGAGCCGGGCCAGCCTGTTCACCGGCCAATGGATGTCGCGGCATGGCAACAAGGGCTTCGCCGCTTTCGAAACGCCTTGGGCGGAGACCTATCCGGGCCTGCTGCGTTCCAATAATTATTTCGTCGGCCACATCGGCAAGTGGCACAACGGCAAGTTTCCTGCGGAGAATTTCGACTTCGGCAGGGCGTATTCCGGGACCCACTGGATCAAGCAGCCGGACGGCACGCAGATCCACGTCACCAAGAAGAATGAGAACGACGCGCTCGAATTCCTCAAGACACGCCCGGCGGACAAGCCGTTCTGCCTCACGCTGGCGTTCTTCGCCACCCACGCCGAGGACGGAAATCCAAAACAATTCCTGCCACAGCCCGAGAGCATGGCGCTCTATCAGGACGTGACCGTCCCGCTGCCCAGGACCGCCACGGACGAAGCGTTCCGCAAACTGCCGCCCTTCATCGCCAACGAGAAGAACGAGAGCCGCGTGCGCTGGCACTGGCGCTTCGACACGCCGGAGAAATACCAGGAGATGATGAAGAACTACTACCGCCTCGCCACCGAGGTGGACGCCACCTGCGGCCGCCTGATCGGGGAGTTGAAAAAGCAGGGCCTGCTGGACAGCACGCTCGTCATCTTCGTGGGCGACAACGGCTACTTCCACGCGGAACACGGCCTCGCGGACAAATGGTATCCACACCAGGAAAGCATCCGGGTGCCGCTCATCGTGCGCGACCCGCGGCTGGCCCCCTCAAAACGCGGCGGCACCAATGACGACTTCACCCTCAACGTCGATCTCGCGCCGACCATCCTCGCCGCCACAGGCATCAAGGCGCCCGCCACCATGCAGGGCCGCGACGTCGCGCCGCTCTATCTGGCAGCGAAGAAGCCCGCTTGGCGCGACGAGTTCTTCTACGAGCTCGCCACCATCGGCAACGTGACCAGGATCCCCTCCTCCGAGGCGCTGGTGCGCAAGGACTGGAAATATTTCTACTGGCCCGACTACAAGCTGGAGCAACTCTTCCATGTCGAAGCCGACCCCTTCGAAGAAAACGACCTCGCCAAGGATCCCGAGCAGGCAGCCCGCCTCGCGGAAATGCGCGCGCGCTTCGCCGAGCTCAAAGCGCAGGCGAAATAGAACAAGACCATGCGGTTCACCAATGGCATCGCTCTTCTGAGCTTCGACTCGTTCCTCAAAGGACGGAAAACAAGCCATAAAAACAGATGAAGAATATTTTCACGATAACCATGTTGGCTGCCATCTGCGGGATCGCTTTGGCGGATGAAAGCAAGCAGGATGCTCCTACAGGGGCTCTCGTTGGAGCTGTCGCCGGTAAAACCCTGCAAGAGCAGAAAGCTGCGGCGCGGCAAAAGCAGACGGAGGAGGCACTCACGAAACTTGCGGGCACGGAGTGGCGGCTGGTGCGCATCGGCGAAAAGGAAAGCGCCAAGAACGTGACCAGCACCCTGGGCTTCAAGGCCGATGGAAGCGCCAGCGGAAGGGCGGGGGTCAATCGGTTTCACGGCGCGTTCAAGATGGAGAATGGCAAGTTGAAGACGGGACCATTCATAACGACCCGGATGGCGGGCGAGCCGGAGGCGATGCGGCAAGAGAGCGCTTTCATGGCCGCATTGTCGGCGGTGCGGTCTTTGGTTTTGGAGGAGGGGAAATTGGTGATCAAGTCCGGATGTGGATGTGATTGCGAGGGCGGTTGTGCGGATGGCTGCAAATCTTGCGGGGAGGCATGCGGTTGCAAGGGCGGCTGCAAACCGAAGTTGGACCTGGTGCTGGAGCCGAGTCCCAAAGCGTGAGCGGATACCACTCCATGGCAGCCGCCGGTCGTGAAATAGAACCCGCTTCCAATGAATCCCAAAAACATCGTTCGCCACGCCGTTTCCTTGTGGATGATCGCCGGCGCGCCGCTTGCCCTCGGTGACGATGCCAAGCACGGCCAGCCTCCGGTGAAGGCGCCTTTCCTCAAAGGCGAGGATTCGTTATGCGTCAACGATTGGTGGCAGCGCCCGGCAAACCCGATCATCGATCTCAAGGTGCCCCGCGACCAGGTGGTTTGCTTCGGCATCCACACGGTTTCCAACAAGACGCTCAAACTCAGCGCGCAGCTCTATCCGCTCTATCCGGAGGAGACCCGGGAAGTCCGCTTGGAGACCGAAATCGCCGGCGAATGGAAGGAGGTCGCGCGGCGTGAAGTGAACGACATCGGTTGGTCCGCCACCTTCCGGATCGATGGCTGGGATGATTCGAAAGACGTGAAATACCGGCTGCGTCATGGAGAAAGCGCCGTGTTTGAAGGCTTGGTTCGCGCCAATCCAGACGATAAGGGTGAAATTGTCATCGCCGCCCTTTCCTGCAACTCCAACAAGGACCGTGGCCTGCGCCCGGAATATACGCGCAACATCAACTACCAGGATCCCGACCTCGTGTTCTTCGCCGGCGACCAATCCTACGACCACAAGGAACACACCGCCGCGTGGCTAAAATTCGGCCTCGCATTCCGCGAGCTGTTCCGCAGCCGTCCGTGCATCACCATCCCGGACGACCACGACATCGGCCAAGGCAACCTCTGGGGCGAAGGCGGCAAGCCGTCGAAAGTTTCAGCAGGTCACGACGGCGGATATTTCTATCATCCCGAGTATGTTAAAATGGTCGAGCGTCAGCAGTGCGGGCATCTGCCGGATCCCTACGACCCGACACCTGTCGAACAAGGGATCGGCGTCTACCACACCAACCTCATCCTCGGCGGTGTGGACTTCGCGATCCTTGAGGACCGCAAGTTCAAGACCGGCCCGGAGAACCGGCACCCGATGAAGGGCCCGCGTCCCGACCACATCCTCGATCCGAATTATGATCCCAAGGTGATCGACACGCCCGGCCTCAAACTGCTCGGCGCGCGCCAGGAAAAGTTCCTATCCGATTGGGGCACGCGCAAGGACGGCGTGGCGATGAAAGCCGTGCTCTCGCAAACCGGCTTCTGTGGCGGGGCCCATCTTCATGGATCGCGCGACAACCGCCTGCACGCGGACCTCGACTCGAACGGCTGGCCGCAGGCTGCGAGAAACCGCGCGCTTGAGCTCATTCAAAAAGCCAATGCCGTGCACATCGCCGGCGACCAGCATCTGGCTACCTTGGTCCAACACGGAATCAAGCAATACCGCGACGGGCCTTGGGCCTTTGTCGTTCCGGCCATCGTCAACACCTACTACGGCCGCTGGTGGTGGCCGGAGGATGAGAAGCCGGGCGCGAATGCCGACCCCGCATCGCCACTGCCGTGGACCGGCGATTATGAAGACGGCTTCGGCAACAAGATCACCATGCACGCCTACGCCAATCCCAATGCCAAGCGACTCAGGATTCAATCCATGCAGAAGGATGACGACTCAGGCCTGCCCGCGATGGAGGGCTGGGCCGACGGCTGGGGTGTCGCGCGCTTCAGGAAAGCCACCCGCGAAGTGACCTTCGAGTGCTGGCCCCGCTTCCAGGATGTCACCAAACCCGATGCCCGCCAGTTTCCCGGATGGCCCGTGACCATCCAACTTGAGAAATGATTCTCACCCGTGGCGGAATGGGTGACCAAGACGGCAGCTTCCGGGACTCACTTCAACCGGTCCACCTCAGCGAGTGGTTAGGCCGTCCCGGTGGAGAACGCCACCAGATCGTGGCGATGATCTCATTCCCGGTTTTCACCTCATCCCCCGCCTCCCCGATGACGTGGATGGCTTTTTTCTCTCGGGCCTTCAGCACCCCGTCCCAGTCCTGACATGCCCCCCTGCTAGGTACCATCTGTCGACTCGGAACTTCCCTGTGCCCGGGATGATGGTCGGCTTGGGAGAGGTAGCAGGAAATCCGCGGTTTGGCAACGGCCAGAGTCTCCGGCGCGAAAGCCGGCGGCCGCTAGAAGTCAATGCATTCGTGCGTCTGACAAGCGGTTCGGGCGGGTGGTTTCACCAAGGGTTCGGGATCATCCGGGCGGCTGGATGAGCCGGGGAGCCGGGCGAAGTGATGGCCGGCGGTCTTTGCCGCCGGCGGGTGGATCTGAAGGTCGATTCCACCGGTTTTTTGAAATCTCGGGGCGGTTCAACCGGTATGTTCCCCGTTATCCCCGTTCGATCCCATGCAAAGCCGCCATCCTGATTCCATCATCGACCGTCCGCAGCCAAGGAGCTCCCATCCGCTGTCCATCTCGACGTGTCTGTTGGCGGTGGTGCTGGCGCTGCCCTCTGCCGCCGCACCGCGGAAACAGATGACCCTGCCGGACCTGACCCAGGGCGCAGCGATTCCCGCGGAGGCCAATCACGATTGGACGCTCGGGGCCACCGGCACCCGCGGCTGGATGTTCAGCGACAAGCTCGAAACCACCGCTGCCCGCCAGATCGCGATCACCCAAGCGGACAAGGGCTCGCCGGCGGATGGCGTGCTCAAGACGGGCGATGTGATCCTCGGCGTTTCCGGCAAGCCGTTTTCGCATGACCCGCGCGTCGAGCTCGGCAAGGCGCTAACGATTGCCGAGGCCGAGGCCGGCAAAGGAAATCTCAGCCTCACCCGCTGGCGCGATGGCAAGACGGAGGAGGTCGTTTTGAAACTCCCGGTGCTCGGCACTTACGGCGCCACCGCTCCCTACGACTGCCCGAAGTCGAAACGCATCTTCGAGCAAGGCTGCAAGGCGCTTGCCGAACGCATGCAGGATGCCGCCTATCCGAAAACACAAAGCCACATCACCCGCTCGCTCAACGCGCTCGCGCTGCTGGCCAGCGGCAACCCGCAATACCTGCCGCTGGTGAAAAAGGAGGCGGAGTGGGCGTCCGGTTATTCGGCCGACTCGATGCAGACCTGGTATTATGCCTATGTCATCATGCTTCTATCCGAATTCCAGCTGGCCACCGGCGACAATTCTTTCAAGCCGGGCCTGGAGCGTCTCGCGCTATCAGCCGCCAAGGGCCAGAGCATCGTCGGCTCGTGGGGCCACAAGTTCGCCGGCCCCGACGGCAGACTCGTTGGCTACGGAATGATGAACGCGCCCGGCGTGCCGCTGACAATTTCGCTGATCATGGCCCGCAGCGCCGGAATCAAGGACCCCGCCGTGGACCTCGCCATCGAGCGCAGCTCCCGCCTCCTGCGTTTTTACATCGGCAAGGGAGCGGTCCCTTACGGCGACCACCACCCGTGGACGCAGACTCACGAGGACAACGGCAAGTGCGGCATGGCGGCGGTGATGTTCAACTTCCTCGGTGAGAAAGACGGCGCGGAGTTCTTCTCGCGGATGAGCACCGCCGCTCACGGATCCGAGCGCGACTGCGGCCACACCGGAAATTTCACCAACATCCTGTGGTCGATGCCCGGCGTGGCGCAGTCCGGCCCGCAAGCCACCGGCGCGTGGATGAAGGAATTCGGCGCATGGTATTTCGACCTCGCCCGCCGTTGGGACGGCAGCTTCCCGCACAAGGGATCGCCGGAAATGGCTGACGATAAATTCGGCGGCTGGGACGCCACCGGCGGCTACCTGCTCGCTTATGCGATGCCGCTCAAAAAAATCCTACTCACCGGCAAGCAGCCGAACCTCGCCCCGCAAGTCGATGCCGCCGCCGCCCAAGCCCTGATCCTCGACGGCCGCGGCTGGACTAACAAGGACCGCAACGGCGCTTACGACCAACTCGGCCCGGATCAACTCCTCGACTGCCTCGCGAGCTGGTCGCCCGCCGTGCGCGGGCGCGCCGCGATGGCCATCGCCCGCCGCAAGGGCGACAAGCCGGTCGCGGCCCTCGTCAAGATGCTCGACGCCCCGAGCCTCAAAGCGCGTTACGGTGCCTGCGAGGCGCTCATCATGCTGAAAGGCGACGCCGTCCCCGCCATGCCGGCTTTGGTGAAACTGCTGCAGCACGACGATCTCTGGCTCCGCGTCAAGGCCGCCGAGGCGCTGGCCAGCATCGGCCAACCCGCGATGCCCGCCGTGCCCAAGCTCCTCGAACAACTCGCCAAAGGGCCCACCGCGAGCGACCCGCGCGGCATGGAACAGCGCTACCTTTGCTTCACGGTTTTCGGCACCATGCTCAAGAAATCGCTCGCCGGCGTGGACCGCGGGCTGCTGGGCAAGGCGGTGACCTCCGGATTGCAGAACCAGGACGGCCGCGCGCGCGCCGAGATCGGCGGGATCTACCAGCAAATCAGCTATGAGGAGATCAAACCGCTGCTGCCCGCCATCCACGAGGCCATCGTCAAGCCATCCCCCAGCGGCATCATGTTCGCCGACGGGATCCGCCTCAGCGGCCTCGAATTGCTCGCCAAACATCGAATTCGCGAAGGCATGGCGCTTTGCCTCGATGTGATGGACATCGAGAGATGGGGCAAAGCCAACCGCATCGAGCAATGTTTGAAATCCCTCGCCAGTTACGGTGGCGCCGCCAAGCCGCTGCTCCCAAGGCTCCGCCAGCTCGAAAAGGACCTGTCCGCCCACTCCGAGGCCAAAGGTCTCCAACCGAAAATCGCACGGCTCCATTCGCTGATCCAAAGCATCGAAACCGCCACCGGCACCGTCGAGTTGCGCGGGCTCGATGGATGAGGGCATGATGCCGAATCTCGAAAACGAGGTGACTCTTCAACTGGAGCGCGGAATTTATTCCGCGCGAAATCTCCAAACCAGCTCGGGCGGAAGTCTCCAACAAAATTGAGGCTGCATTTACGGGAAATCATCGCAGGAGAACGGCTAGCGGGGGTTGCATGACGCGGCTTCCGCCTCTTGATTATTCGGCAGTTAGGGACTAATGGTATCAGCGCAATGAATATTCTAGCCATACTCGAAGACCAGCAACTATCAGGAGCAGGGCAGTACAAGGGTTCAACAATCCGACAAAGAACATGACCTTTCCTGACGCGCCGCTACGAGCCAAAGCCCGAGCGCAGAGCACATGCATGAGAACAAACGGCACAGAAACAACCCCCAGGCCGATGAAAAGTATGTTCAGTCCAGGAAATACAAGAGTAAGCGCCGCATCGTCTAGTGCGCTCGCGAGAGTGCTCTCGCCCGCCACCAACTCACCCGTTGGCAAGAAAGACCACACAAGGATCGCTGGGATCTGTAAACACAGCGGCAGCAGCACACCAAAGAGATATGGCGAAGAAAAATGAGCGTCTGAAGTAGACCCGGCCCTGATGGTTTAGGACGGGTAGAAGATTCTTGTTGGTCGAGAGCGATCATTTCTTTGCAGAACACACTTTGCCCGTAGCACCTCGTCGGGCGATATCCGGCGGGAACTCCGAAAGGCGGGATAGTCGTTACGTGTCGATCTGACAAGGGATTCCCGGATTTTCCGGATTCCGCGTGTGTCTATCCGGGATCTTGGAGCGGGCGGGGCGGAGGCGGGTTTCCTTGCCGGATATCCACGGTGGAGAATCAAACTCCGGGAGGCGGTGTCGGGCCGTCCTCATGGTTGCGGGTGGGGCCGCCCCGGAGGTGAGGGGGGAACCACGGGAATTTTTGCCGACACGCGCGCTTGCAGCACGCTTGGGGATGAACCAGCATCCGCCACGCACAGCACGAGGCCGCGAGGTTCGACCCTTCCCATGAAAAAGACCGAAAAAGGCAAACCACGGCGGGTGGCGATCTCACTTGAGCTGGATTGGGGCTACAAGCGCCACCTCGAGGTGTATGCGGGATGCCAGAAGTATGCCGACGAAGCGGGCTGGCAGTGCACGATCAACCCGGCGGTTGACCGGATTCTCAAGCATGGCGGTCCGCAGCCCCCTATGACGGGGTGATCGCCCGCGCCACCAAGCCCATCGCGGATGCGGCCCGCCAAGCAGGGATACCACTGGTCAACGTCTGGTTGAACTCGCCGGTGCAGGGTCTGCCAAGCGTTTTCCCGGACTTCGAGGAGACCGGGGTGCTGGCGGCCGGGCACCTGTTGCGCCGCGGGTTCCGTCATTTCGGCTACCTCGGCTTCCAGCGCGATCTCGATTCGAACCTTCAGCTGCGGGGATTTCGCCGGGTGATCCGGGAGGCCGGTTTTCCCTGCACGGCCCACCGCTTCTCACGCGTCTCCGTGAGCGGGCGGGCCCATGGCTGGGAAACCTCGGTCACGGAGCTGGAGCGTTGGATCGACTCCTGGCAGACGCCGATCGGAGTGTTCGTTTGCCAGGACCTTTATTGCCGTTACCTGATAGAAGCCTGCCGGACCAAGGGCCTGCATGTCTCACAGGACGTGGCGATCATCGGCACCCACAATGAGTCGGAAATCTGCAACGCCCCTGCGCCGAGCCTGACGTGACGAGCCTGACGAGCATCGACCTGGGCTTCGGGCAGGTGGGCTACCGGGCGGCGGCCATGCTCGACCGCTTGATGGCCGGCGGCGTGGCGCAGGCGGAACCGGAATTGGTCCCACCGGCGGAGCTCGTCCCGCGCCAGTCCACCGACGTGCTGGCGGCGAACGACCCACTGGTGGCGCGGGCGCTGCGCTTCATCTCGGAAAACAGCCACCGGCGGATCCAGGTGAATCATGTAGCCGCAGCCGTGGCGACCACCCGCCCCACCCTCGAACGGCGGTTCCGTGAGTCGGTGGGGCGGAGTATCGCGGGTGAAATCACCCGCCTGAGCATTCAGCGCGCCAAGCGCCGGATGGTCGAGACCGACGCGTCGATGAAGGACGTGGCGATGGACGCCGGGTTCCGCAGCGACGATCATTTTTACAAGGCCTTCGCCCGCGTCGAGGGCATCCCGCCGTCGCAGTTCCGCGAGGAGCGCCAGAAGGCGTTCCCGGAGCAGGTCTGACAGCTATTTCAGCGCGTCCCACCCGGCCGCCGTGGCGAGCCCCTGCTGGTTCTCCATCAGGATTTTCCAACCGTCGGTTTCTTTCACCAGCAGGGCTTCAAATTGGATATAGTCCTTGACGACAGGTCCGCCGGGAATCTGGGAGGTGTAGAGGAAAATTCCGGTCTCGTGCGCGGTGGTGGCGTCGCCGATGCGCCTTGAGAAACGGAATTCAACGCTGGCTTTCCGCGTGCCGTCGCGGGCGGCGACGAAATCCTTTTTCCATCTCGGCAGGATTTTGGCGAGCGGCTGGGTCGTTTGTTTGCTGCCGCTAACAAGAACCCCCTCGTCGTGGCAAGTCGCGGTGTAGGCCTCGAAGTTCCCTTCGTTCACCGCGCGGGAAACCACCGCCCAGTAGGCGTCAAGTTCGGCGATGCGCGCCCGGTTGGCATCTTCGAGAGCCGTGACGCGGAAGCCGCGGATGGCGATCGGCCCGTGGTCGCCCTGGATGGCAATGGGGCCTTTCGGCGCTTCTCCTTCAAGCGGAGACGAGCGGGTGGGACCGGTGGTCGAGGCGTTCTCCTGCACCAGCACGCCGTTGACGAGCACCTTCTCGAAGGTGGCGTCGCTCGTTTTCTTTCCCGCGCCATCGAAGCGCGGGGCGCGGAAGGTGATGTCCAGCGTCTGCCACTCGCCGGGGGCCTTGGCGGCGTTCGTCATGGGCGCGATGCCGCCGAAGCCCTGCCGCTCCTTTGGCAGCGCCGGGTCGAAGCGCTGGTAGATCCCGCCGAGGTCGTCGTAAGCCACCCGGGCCTTGCCGAAACTGTCGAAGACCTGCACCTCGTAGCGGCCCATCAAATAAACGCCGGCGTTCGAGTCCTTCGGAATCATGAACTCCAGTTCGACGCGGGCGTCGCCATACTCGTCCCTGGTGATCAGATAGGGGATCTGTTTGTCCTTGGCGGTTCCGTTGACGAGGATTCCACCCTCGCCGCCGGTTTGGAATTCGGTCTTGCCGGGCACCGCGGCCACCTCCCCCACCCCGCGCCAGCTCGCGACCGGACGGAACGCGTTGAGAGAAACGCCGCGCGGCAGGTCCTGCGTCCGAGCTGGCGAGGGAAACAGAGTTAGGGCGGCGAGGGCGGCCGCCAGCGGCAGACGGTGCATGGTGTGGGATTTCATGATGTGTATTTGCGAGTGTCTCACTTGACCGACGGCAGGCCGTCCACCCCATCCACCGCGGGGCCGGTCGAAGGGGATGAGTTCGTGGGAGCGGGTTTCACGGTCCCATCGCCCGTGCGGATGAGGCGCAGCTCGACGGGTTCCATGCCTTTGGAGTTGGCGCGGACGATGATCTCGCCGGGCTTGCGCGTGCGGCCCTCACGGATCTCGGGTTCGGGCCCCGAGGTCGCAGCGATGATGGCGAGGCCGAGTCCGTTGAAGGTGCGGAAGGTGCTGGCTTGGAAGCTTTCGTGACTGAGTGGATCGCCGCCGCCGGAGCCGGCGATCCGACCGGGGCCTTCGATCTGGATGTTGACCCATTTCGCGGCCTGCGGGGCGAAGACGCCGTTTTCATCCTCCACGCGGAGGATCACGTAGGAAAGATCGCGGTTGGCGGGATCGAGCTTGGGTTGATCGGCGGAAATGTGGATCCGCGCGGGCACGCCTGCGGTTTGGGTGATGGAGGTGGCGGCCATCTTGCCATCCTTGCTTGCGAGGACTTTCAACTCGCCGGGCTGATAGGGCACGAGCCATTCGAGGTGCATGTCGTTCTTGCCGTCAAACCTGCGCGTGCCGAGCGACGCGCCGTTGAGGAAAAGCTCGGCCTCGTCGCAGTTGGTGTAGCACCACACCGGGATGGTGGCGCCTTCCTTGCCCGGCCAGTTCCAATGCGGCAGGAGATGAACCATCGGTTTGTCGGTCCACTGGCTTTGATAGAAATAGTAGGTGTCCTTCGGGAAGTTGCAGAGATCGATGATGCCGTAGTTCCCCAGCACGCGCGGCCAACCGCCGGACTCGCCAACGTAGTCGAAACCGGTCCAGCGGAATTCGCCCATGATGGAGGGCTGGCTTTTCGTCATCCGCCAGGAACGCCGTGCGTCAATCTGCACGCCGGAATTGTCATAAGACGACTCATAGTAGGCGTCGGTTTCTGGAAAGACTTCCTTCTCCGTCAGCTTCGGATGATCGAAACCCGGCCGATAATAACGCGGATGCGTGCGGTATTCGCCGCGGGTTTGCAGCGAGTGGGGCACCTCGGAGAGATACATCTTGCGATCCGGGTAGCGGGCGCGGTCGCCCTCGATCTCGAACACGGATTCGACGCCCTCGTTGTAGCCCACGATATCCAGCTGCTCGGTGAAACCGCTTTCATTGGCGCTTTTGATGTGGTTGCAACCGACCGTGACCGGGCGGGTGGGGTCGATCTTGTGGCAGAGATCGCGGAGAACCTTCACGGTTTCGATCTCGCCGTTTTTCACCGATTCAGGGACCTCGTTGCCGACGCTCCACATGATCACGCACGGGTGGTTGCGGTCGCGCTTGAGATGGTCCGTGAGGTCACGCTCGTGCCACTCGTCGAAGTATTTATTATAGCCGAAGGGAGCCTTGCCTTTGTTGTTCTTGCTGGCAACGAGCAGCTTGCCCTCGAAGTCCCAGCCGCGCCGCCACTCGTCGAAAGTCTCATCGAGGACGAGAAAGCCCATTCTGTCGCACAGCGCCATCATCTCGGGGGAATGCGGGTAGTGCGCGGTGCGGATCGCATTGCAGCCCATGTCCTTGAGCATTTTCAGGCGGCGCTCAAGCGCCTGGTCCCACAAGGCGGTGCCAAGCGGACCGAGGTCCTGATGGTTGCAGACGCCTTTCATTTTTATGCTTTTGCCGTTGAGAAACATCCCGGTCTTCGCCTCGAAGCGCAACTCGCGCACACCAAACGGCGTCTCGTAGCGGTCGGACAGACGTCCGCCATCGCGCAACTCGGTGCGCAGCGTGTAGAGGTTCGGCGAGTCCGGTGACCATAGCGCCGGGTTGGCGATTTGGAGTGACTGATCGACGGTTAGTTCGGCATCCGCCGCCAGTTCATGAACTCCCTCGGCGGTGGCGACCACCGCGCCTTTTGAATCGAGCACGCTCTGGGTCACTGTCACGGATTTCGCTGCGGCATGACAGTTGCGGATCGTGGTCTTGACGGCTACCTCGGCCTGCGTGGCGGAGATTTTCGGGGTTGTGACATAGGTGCCCCAGTGGACGACGCGGAGGGGATCGGTGATTTTGAGCCAGACGTGGCGGTAGATGCCGCTGCCAGTATACCAGCGGCCGGATGGCAGACGCGAATTATCAACGCGCACGGCCAGCACGTTGTCCCCCTTCAAATCCAGGTAGGGAGTTAGGTCATACTCGAAGCCGATGCAGCCATAGGGCCGCTTCCCCAGCCGGTGGCCGTTGATCCAGACCTCACCATTCATGTAAACCCCGTCGAACTCGATGAAAACCTTGCGGACTTCGGCGGCGGACGGGGCTTTGAAGGATTTCCGATACCAACCGGTGCCGCCGGGCAGAAAGCCACCGGGCGCGCCGCTCAGGTTGGCGGGGTCGAAGGGGCCCTCGATGCTCCAGTCGTGCGGCAAATCGAGCCGACGCCAGCCGGAGTCGTCAAACACCCGCTGCTCCGCTCCCGCGGGGTCGCCTTTGGTGAAGGTCCATCCAATGTCGAACAAGTCCCGGACCCGCGTGGATTCGGTGGCGGAGGAAAATCCGGCGCCGATTCCCAACAGGCTGACCTGAATGATCAAATACCGCAGGAGATTTTTCAGTGCTTGGTTCATTTGCTCCGTCCAATCCATCAAGGACCGGCGGCCTTGCAAGCCAAAACCCGGTCCTGACGCATAAGCGCGTTAAAAATCCCCATGTGAACCGACAGAATACGGGCCGACCGCGCGTAAGACGGTGGCCCTGCCCGCCATGATACCCTGCCCGCCATGATAAAGCGCCTCTTTCTATTCTGTGCTTTCGCTTTCTCCGCCATGGGGGCCACACCCCGTGACGCGCTGCCACTGGACGCTCCGGGGTGGCCGCAGAACTACCGGCTGCACCTCGAGGGCGCGGCCCGTGTCCGTCTGGCAGACGGCGTCGCGATCCCGCTCGGTGCGAACGGCCCGCACGACATCGCCGTCGAGCATCCGCCGGAAAGCGCGCCGGTGCTGCGGGTCTGGTCGGGCGGGAAACTGGTGCGCGGGCCTGAGAATGTGCCCGCTCTCGCCGCAATGGACGGCAAGGATTTCCCGGATGCGAACCTCAACCTTGGTGCCGATTTCACGGCGATGGCGTCGTTCGAATCCGCCGGTGACGGCACGCTGTTCTCGATGTGCGCGCCGACCGGCAAGTGGTCACCGGGGGCGAAGGCGCTGTTCATCCGCGGCGGCAGGCTGGTCTACGACATCGGCTTCCTCGGTGCGACGAGCGGTGGCCCAAACATCAATGACGGCAAGCCGCACACGGTGGCGCTCCGGGTGCGCGCGGGCGCCGCGCGGTTGTGGCTCGATGGCCGCGTGATCGGGGAGAAGGCCGACTTCACCAAGCCCGACCCGGAAGCGCACGTCTTCAAAATCGGTCGCGCAACGCCGGATTTCGGCGGGGATTTCAAGAATGGCCACATCCGCGCGGTGCGGGTGTGGAAGCGCGCGCTGCCGGACGAGGAGATCGAGCTGTTGTTCAAAGACGGCGGCGCGGGCGCTAACACGCCGGATTTCACGCATCTTCCCAAGGCGGACACCAGACCGTTGATCGAAGGCGGCTCGGGCTGGGTGCAAGCGCTGGAGCGCAGCGACCACGGGGAAATCGTCAGTCGCTGGAATGCGCGGACGCTGAAGCAGGGACGGGACATCTACAGCATGATGTGCGTGATCTGCCACGGCACCAAGGAACAACCGGGCTCTCTGCCCACGGCGCTGCGTTTCGCCGAAGGAACGTTCAAGAACGGCTCGGACCCCTACTCGATGTATCTCACGCTGACGAAGGGCTACGAACAAATGGTGGCGCAGCCACAATACACCACCGCCCAGAAATACGCGGTGATCCACTACATCCGGGAAACGTTCTTGCGCCCGCACAATCCCACACAGCTCACTGAGATCACCCCGGAATACGTGGCCTCCCTGCCGAAGGGACTGGCGCGGACCGAGGCGGAGAAGGTGGATCACTCGCAGACGCCCTTTGAGCAGATGGAGCTCGGTCCGGCGCTGTTCTGGACTTATCAGGTAGCGCCGGACAACATCGCGCAGAAGGGAATCGCCATCCGTCTTGACGAGGGGCCCGGCGGCGTGAGCAAGGGCCGCGCCTGGATGGTTTACGATCACGACACGATGCGCGTGGCCGCCGCGACCACGGGCAGCTTCATCGACTGGAAGGGCATCGCCTTCGATGGCAGCCACGGGTCGCACACCAGCCTAACGGGTGAGCGGCAGTTCGTGAATCCGTCCGGCCCGGGATGGAGTGTCGATGGCTTTGAAGACAAACGCGCGTCGGCCCGGGACGGGAAAAAATACGGCCCGCACCCCGGATTGAAGTTCGAAGGACTCTACTTGCATGGAGACCGGACCGTGATCGCGGCCAACATTCACGGTACCCGCGTGCTCGAGTCGCCCGCGTGGCTTGACCACGGCGGCACGCCGGTGTTCGCGCGCACGATCAACCTCGCGAAGGCGGAAAAACCGCTGCGTCTGCGCGTGGCTCCGGATGACGTGAACGTCGTCTTGCGCGGCGACGGGACGCTTGGAAAAGAGGACGGCTTCTGGATCGCGACCCTGCCATCCGGGGCGAAGTCGCGGATTTGCATCTCCCGTGGGGACGCCGCGACGCTCGACGCCGCGGCTAAATCCATGACGGCCCCGCCCGACCTAACACCACTGACCCGGGGCGGGCCGCCAAGGTGGCCGCAGACGGTGACCACGACCTCGGTGGCGGGTAATGAGGACGCCGCGTTCATCGCCGATGATTTCCCGCTGCCGCACGGCAACCCGTGGCAAAGCTGGCTGCGTCCCGGTGGCTTCGATTTCACGCCGGATGGCAAGTCGGCCGTCGTCGCGATGTGGAACGGCGATGTCTGGCAGGTGGACGGCGTCGCCGAAAAAGCCCCCGCCCCGCTGACGTGGCGCAGGATCGCCAGCGGATTGTTCCAGCCACTGGGAGTGAAGTTCCGCGGCGGTGAATTGTTCATCACCTGCCGCGATCAAATCGCACGGCTGCAAGATCTCAACGGCGACGGCGAGATCGATTTCATCGGCTGCTTCAACGACGACGCGCAGGTCACCGAGAATTTCCACGAGTTCGCAATGGGGCTGCAGACCGATGCCGCGGGCAATTTCTACTATGCCAAGTCCGCCCGCCACGGGCTCAAGGCAGTCGTGCCGCATCACGGTACGCTGCTGCGCGTGGCTGCGGACGGCTCGAAGACCGACATTGTCGCGACAGGATTCCGCGCGGCGAACGGCGTGTGCGTCAATGACGACGGCAGCCTGTTCGTCACCGACCAGGAGGGCAACTGGACGCCGAAGAACCGCATCAACCGCGTGAAGCCCGGCGGTTTCTACGGCAACATGGACGGCTACTCCGGCGTCACCGATTCCTCGGACTCCGCCATGGAGCAGCCGATGGTGTGGATCACTAACAAGATGGACCGCAGCCCCGCCGAGCTCGTGTGGGTGCCCAAGAACGCCTGGGGCAACCTCGGCGGCAGTTTGCTGAACCTCAGCTACGGCACCGGCCGCGTATTCATCGTGCCGCACGAGGAAATCAACGGCCAATGGCAGGGCGCGGTCTGCGAACTGCCGATGCCCGCCTTCGCCACCGGCATCATGCGCGGGCGCTTTGGTGAGGACGGCGCGCTCTACACCTGCGGCATGTTCTCTTGGGCGGGCAACGCCACCGCGCCGGGCGGCTTCCACCGCATCCGCCGCGGCGACAAGCCCGCCCAAGTGCCGCTGGCGGTGCATGCCGCGAAGGGATCACTAACGGTAAATTTCAGCGATCCTGTCGAACCGGGAGAATGCGCCATGAAAGTGTGGTCGCTCAAACGCGGCGAGCGCTACGGCTCCGATCACCATGACGAGCACGCCCTGGCGATCCGCTCGGTCAGAACCAGCGACGACCGGCGGGAGGTGGTTCTGGAAATCCCCGATCTGGCGCCCACGCAATGCTACGAGCTGAAAATCGCCGGCAGCGTGCTGCACGGAACGATTCATCAGCTCAGGTGAAATCACCAAGAGACGCGCAGGACGAACACCAGAATTCCCGGCCGGGATCCGTCCCGGCCGATTTCTGATAGAACGTCAGCCCAGGCCCGGAATCCGCCAGCCTTCGCGGTAATCCCTGCGGACGAATTGATTCGCCTCGGCGAGATCGAACTTCAGTCCCGGACTGTCCCACTTGAGCGTGGCGCCCGGGAAACGCGAAGCGATGCCGCCCAACAGGATTGCCTCGGTGAGCGGGCCTGCGTAGGAGAAATCCGCCGAGGTCTTGCCGTTGCCGCGGCAGGCTTCGATGAATTGCTCCCAGTGATCCGCTCCGGTGACGCGCGGCAGCTTGTAGTCCTTGAATTTCTCCTTGGAAAACAGTTCGAGGCGGCTGACGTGCGGGAGCACAAGCACGCCCTCGGTGCCGATGAAGATAGAACCCTGATCCGGCAGCGGTTTGCCTTCCAACAAGGCGATGATTTCCTGAGGAGGCCTGGCCGCACCGTCATACCAAGTGACGTTGATGCTTTCACCCTCCGTCATGGGCGTGCGGGCGAAGGAATAGATGACTTTCCCGTCGACCGCCCAGTTCCATGCGTTCGGCACCGGGCCTTCGGAGCGGACGGAGACGGGCGCGTTGAGTTTGAGGCTCTCGAAAATCGGATCGAGGATGTGGCAGCCCATGTCGCCAAGCGTGCCGGTGCCGAAGTCGAGCCGCTTGCGCCAGTTTCCCGGATGATAGTATCCGCCGCCGATGAACGGACGATCGGGGCGGACGCCGAGCCACAGGTTCCAGTCGAAACCCTCCGGCACGGAATCGGTTCTGTCGGGCTTTGCCGCCGGATCGCCCCAGGTCTTGGACGACCATGTGTGGACGTCCTTGATCTTGCCGATCACGCCGTCCTGGATGACCTGCGCGGCCATCCGGTAATACGCCGTGGAATGGATCTGGATGCCCATTTGCGTGACGACCTTCTTTTCCTTGGCCAACTCGGTCATGCGGCGGACTTCATGCAGGCTGTGAGCGAGCGGCTTCTGGCCATAAACGTGCTTGCCCAGTTGCATCGCGCTGACGCCCATGGGTGCGTGCATGTGATCGGGAGTGGATACGTTGACGCTGTCGATGTTGCCGGCCTCCTTGTCGAGCATCTCCCGCCAGTCCTGATAGAATCGTGCCTTGGGGAATTTCGCGCGTGCCGGGGCCGCCTGGGCGAGGTCCACATCGCAGAACGCCACGATCTCGACGTTCTTGCAGTTCGAGATATGCGCGAGGTCGGACTCCGCCATGCCACCCAGACCGAAACAGGCGTGGCGGACCGTATTGGAGGCTGGCTGCGCCATCAAACGGGTGGAGATGAAGGGAGCGGTGGCTGCCGTGGTACCGAGCAGCTTGAGTAGCGAACGGCGAGAGTAGAGAGACTGGTTTTTCATGGTGTGTGGTCTTAGTTCAGTTGAGTGGTTTGATTGAAATGTTACGGAACATCAAGGGATCACCGTGACCGGCAAAGCCGAAATAACCGCTTTTCCGGTCCTTTCCCGGATGAGGTTTTTGGTCCAAAAATTCTGTGACCTTGCTCACATCAGCATCGAGAATTTTGGAGCCGTTGAGTTCCACCTGAATGGTGGAGCCTTTGACGGTGACTTCCTGATAGTTCCACTCCCCGGCGGGATATTGATATCCGGTGATGGCTCCAACCATGCCGTAAACCGATCCATGAACCTGACGGGGATCCAGTTTGATGCCTGTGACTTTTTCCCATTGTTCGTCGAGCACCTGTAATTCAGTCATGCCATCGTAAGCCGGGTTGCCTTGGCCGGGGAAGCGAATGGCGAGGCCGTTGTTGCCGCCGGGTTGCAGTTTGAATTCAAAACGCACGATGAAGTCCGCGAACTCGTCCTGGGTGTGGAGTGTGCCGTCTTTTCCCGGCAGCCACTCGATGGCGGAGTCGGTCACGCGGCATGCATCGGTCGCGCCGGCCCAACCGGAGAAGTCCTTGCCGTTGAAGGCTGGCTTAAATCCCTCGGGACCAGTTTCGCGCAGCAGCTTGTTAGCCTCGTCGCTGCCGATTTCCCGGATGAAGACATTCTTCCAGGAAATCTCGCCGCCGTGCGTTTGAAGTTGGATCGGGCCGCGTGCCGGGACCGGTTGCTTGCGGTCGTAGTAATTTTCCATCACCGCGCCATTGACGGTCTGCTGGTCGT
>JBFZFJ010000473.1:0-3780 GCA_041306405.1 Verrucomicrobiales bacterium
TGATCTTGGTGATGTGCAGGCCGGGCTTGTCGCTGAAGCGCACGACGATTTCATCGCCGGGTGCGTCGATGGCGAAACCGAGGACATCATAACCGCAGGCGACGTTGGCCACCGTGGCGGGAGCAAAGACGCGAATTTCAGGAGAATTGGACATAAGGAAAGCGCTCGCGGAGAGCGGGCGGAGTCTGCGGGCGGACGTCCCCGCTATTCAAGCGCGGAAACACCGGACTGCGCGCCTCAGCGGATCATGTCGTAAACCACGATCTTCTTGCTGAGCGGCTTGAGGACTTCGGTGACTTTTTGGACGTGGCGCGGGTGGCTCTCGTAGGCGCGAAGGGATTCCGCGGAATCGAAACGCATGGTCATGCCGATGTCGAACGAGTCATCGACGACAGGCCGGTCGCTGGCGAGGGCGGTGCCGGAATCGAGAAATTTCAAACCGGGGATGGCGCGGAGCTCATTGGAGGCTGCAATGACGGCCTGGCGGTCGGTGGGGTTTCCCGGGCGTTTAAGCCAGACGAAGACGACGTGATCGACGGAACCGCGGGCTGCGGGCGGGGCGATGGTGGAGCAGGAGGCCAGAACGAGACTGGCGGCGAGGGTGAGAATTGATTTCATGGGGAAATGGTGCGCTCGCGGCGACCGGTGATCGCCGCTACGCTTAGAAGAACCAGCCGCGTTTCTTGCGCTTGTAGGAGCCGTCGCCGACGGAAATCACCTTGATGTGTGTCTCGGTGAGGCCGTTTTCGCGGAAGCCGAGTTTTTTGGCGGCGCGGGGTGTGAGGTCGAGATGGCGGCCTGCGATGAAGGGGCCGCGGTCGTTGATGCGGACTTTGAGGGACTTGCCGTTCTCCAGATTGGTGACCTTGACGAGGCAGGGCAGGGGAAGGGTTTTGTGGGCGCCGGTGATGTGCCATGGCATGACTTTTTCACCAAGCGGGGTGTTGCCGCGCTTGAGGCCGAAGAACGAGGATTCGTTATACCACGAGCAGGTGCCGGTTTCCTCGAAGTCGAGCGCGGCATCCACGCTCATCGGCTGATAGTGCTGGCCGCGCACCGTGTAGGAGCGGGTCTGATAGCCGCGGTAGCCGCCGCAGGAGGTGAAAACAAAAACCGCCACGCTGCAGATGGCGGCGAGGCGGAGCGTTGGGTTTTTGAAGAGGCGGGAAATCACGATTTGCGTTCGCGGATGACTTGGAGGGTGGTGGCGACTTTTTCCTTCATCTCCTTGCCCGGCTTGAATTTCACGGCGGCGCGGGCGGGGATCGGCACGTCCTTGGCGGGATCTTTCGGGTTGCGGCCGATCTTGGCCTTCATCTCGCGGACCTGGAACGCGCCGAAATTCCGCATCACGACGGTGTCGCCGTGGGCGAGCGAGTCGGTGATTTCATCGATGAGGGTTTGCACGACTTCGTGCACGTCCTGCTGGGTGATTTCAAGTCCCTTGGCGCCGAGCTGATCGGTGATTTTGATGACGAGTTCGCGTTTGGTGATGGTGGCCATGGGAGTAGGGAAAGTGTTGATGATTAACGATGCGGGCTGATTGAACTACGAGGACGGCGGTTTTGTCTCCTCAAAAATCGTTTAATTCAATGCGCTTTCCGTGCCAGCGCGGGGACAAATTGCAAAATCGGCGGATGATTCGCAACCGACTCTGCCGGAATGTCTAATCGCTGGATTCCGGCGGAGTGGTTCCGAGCACGGCGTGGGTGGTTTTGAAGTGGAGTTTGGCAACTTTTCCGAGGACTTCCGGTCCGTCGCGGGCGACGAGTTCGCGGGCGGCTTGGACCACGGCGTCCGATGCCCCGAGCGGAAGCTTGATGCCGGCGGCGGCCGAGGTTTTATCCATCCAGTCGATGAAGCGCTCGCGGGCGAGGATGGAAGCGGCGGCGACGGCGGTGTCGGACTCGCCCTTGGTGCGTTGTTCGAGTTGGAGGGTGAGGCCTTTTTCCTTGAGCGCGCGCTGGAGGATCTCGGGGCGGGCGAACTGGTCGCTGAGCGTGCGCGGACAGTCCGGGCGGGCGGCGGCGAGGGTTTCGATGACGCGGGCATGGCCCCATGCCAGCAGGCGGTTGAGGTTTTTGAACGACGCGTGCATCGTGTTATAACGCTCCGGCCCGATCGCGACGACGGCGGTGGTGCAGCCGGGCGTCTCGCGGATGATCGCGGCGAGCTGGCGGATGCGGGCGGGGCTGGTGACGCGCTTCGAGTCCATGATCCCGGCGGCTATCAAGCGGCGGGCGATGGTGGCATCCGTGTAAGCGCCGGCGATGACGAGCGGGCCGAAATAATCGCCCTTGCCGCTTTCATCGATGCCGAAGTGCGGTTCGAATTTGTCGGGTTCGAGAACCTCCTCGTAGTCTAACTTCGCTACGCCGGTGACTTCGGGTTCGAGCGTGAAGCGGATGAAGTCTTCCGTATCCTTGCCCTGGATGAGGACCTTGGGGCCCTTTTCGTAAACCGTCACGTTGAGCTTGCCCTTGCGCGCGGCGAACAGGGCGTAGGGCTTGGTCTCGAAATCATAGCCCTGCCGCTCCAACACGTGGCGGAGGGTTTCCGCCTGGGCGGGTGTGAGCGGCGCGGTGTGGGTGGTCATGAAATTACTCGGCGACGACGAACATCGCGCCGAACTGGTTGCTCGGCACGGGCTTGTCCGGATTCACCGCCATTTGGGAAATGTCGCCGTCGAGAAACAGCGCGTCCTTGCAGCCGAGCTTGAGAAACAGTCCGGCGAAGTCCCATAAACTCACCATTTCTCCTTTTTCGGTGATGGCGAAAACCAGTTGTTTCTGGTCATCCACCCCGACGCCGTTAGGCTTGAGGAAGAAATTTCCCGGGGCGTCGGCCAGGTTCAGTTCGTGGAGCGTCTTCCGTTTCTCGATGTGGAGTCCGCTAGGAATCCCGCCGGGTTCGAATATGCCGGCGTTCATGATGAATATCACGGCCTTTCCTTGTTTGGCGAATGCCGCCTGCACCCGCTCAAAGCTGCGATAAGGCACATCGGTTTGATCTTTCCAAACCACTTGCACCTGCTTTGGCGCGAGGCGGACCACGCGGAATCTCACTCCGGCGGATTCGATGGATTCCTCAACGATTTCCGCGTGGAGGACAAGATGGCTCATCAGGAGAATGATGACAGGAAATCGGATCACTCCGGGATCGAGTCGTAGATTCCCTCCAGCGAGAGCACGGTGTAGGCGGTGACGAGGACGGGGTTGGACTCCATCCAGCGGCCGTTGTCATTGATCCACGAGCCGTTCTCGCGCTGGGCGGCGAGGATCTTGTTGCCGAGGTCGTTGCGCCAGTCGGCCTCGGTGCCGTCCGCGAGTTTGAGGTTGTCGACGTTGGCTGCGGTGAGCGCCTTGGACATGGTCTGATAGTAATAGTAGATGCCCTGGGTTCCCATGCCGGGGTTTTCGGCGAGGGTGTAGTTTTTGCCGAGCCATTCCTTGACTGCGATCACCCGTGGATCATTGGCGCTGACCTTGGCGTAGATGAATGACAGGAGCCCGGCATACGACATGGAGCCATAGGAGCGGAGCGCGGTGCGGCCGTTGGGGAGCTTCTCCTCGCCGGCTTTGGTTTCGTTAGGTCCGTAGATGAATCCGCCTTTGTTGTTCGGGTCGTTGGACGCCCATTCGCTGTCGTTGGTTTCCTCGAGGTTCTGGCAGCGCGAGAGGAAGGTGACCGCGGCGCCCCAGTCGAGATCCGGCTGGTCGCCGTGTTTGCCGTCCTCGATGACCTTCTTCGAAAGCGCGAGCGCCTCGATGGCGAGGTAGG
>JBFZFJ010000474.1:0-19324 GCA_041306405.1 Verrucomicrobiales bacterium
AGCTGGAAGCCGCCAAAGACCAGCTCCACGCGCTCCAGGCGCAAGGCGCGTTGCTGACGGAGGAAGTCACCGAGGACGACATCGCCCGCATCGTTTCCTCGTGGACCGGCATTCCCGTGAATCGTTTGCAGGAAGGCGAGAAACAGAAGCTCGTGACCATGGAGCAGCGGTTGGGAGAACGCGTCGTCGGCCAGAAAAAGGCGATCAAGGCCGTCGCCAACGCCGTCCGCCGCGCCCGCGCCGGGCTTCAGGACGAGAACCGCCCGATCGGTTCGTTCATTTTCCTCGGCCCCACCGGCGTCGGGAAAACGGAGCTGTCCAAGGCGCTCGCCGAGTTCCTCTTCGACGACGAGGGCGCGATGGTCCGCATCGACATGTCCGAATACATGGAAAAACACAGCGTCGCGCGGCTCATCGGCGCGCCTCCCGGTTACGTCGGCTACGAGGAAGGCGGCCAGCTCAGCGAGCGGGTCCGGCGCAAGCCGTATTCCGTCGTGCTCTTCGACGAGATCGAAAAAGCCCACCCGGATGTCTTCAACGTCCTGCTCCAAGTCCTCGACGACGGCCGCATCACCGATGGTCAGGGCCGCACCGTGGACTTCCGGAACACCGTGCTGATCATGACTTCCAACATCGGCTCGCAGTTCATCCTCCACGAGGGAAACGCCGAGCAGCGCGAAGCCAAAGTCACCGAGGCCCTGCGCGGTCATTTCCGTCCCGAGTTCCTCAACCGCATCGATGAAACGATCATTTTCGACCGCCTTGAGCGCGAGGAAATCACCACCATCGTCGATCTCCAGCTCGCCCGTGTCCGCCAGCGCCTCGCCAAGCAAGGACTCGCCCTCGCCCTGACGGAGGCCGCCAAGGAACACATCGGAACACTCGGTTACGATCCGGTTTACGGCGCGCGGCCCCTCAAGCGAGTCATCCAGCACCTCTTGCTGGACCCGCTCAGCCTCGACGTGCTGGAAGGCAAGTTCAACGACGGCGACGTGATCCAAGCCGACGTCGAGGGCGGTCAGATCGTGTTCAAGAAGTGAGGTGATAGGGTCGCGCATCCGCCGGTCACCGGTGCTTGGCGACCTCGCCTCCTACCAGACCGCCGACAGCGGCTCCGACGGCGGCCCCGCCCCAGGAATCGGTGATGAGACCTCCTGCCAGACCTCCGACCGCCGCGCCGCCGGCCTGGCCGCGCCAGACGTTCGGATCGGACGAGCAGGAGGGGAGAGCGAGGAACGGAAGGACGAGGGCGAGTATGGAAATGAGTTTCATGACCGGACGGGGTTGGCAGGTTTCCTGACAGAAGTGGCTCCGGCAGCTTGCCGGATTTTGGAACGGTAGGCGGTGACTTCGGCATGGCTCAGGCTGCCGTTGCCGTTCGTATCGATCTGTTTGAACAGCTTTTTCAGGCTCCCCTCGCGATCGAAGGTGGCGTCGGCTTCCTTGCGGTTGATGTAGCCGTCGCCGTTGCGGTCCGCTTTGCGGAATCTCGCGGCCTCCAACTTCGGGTTGACGTCCTGCCACTCCTTTTGGGTGACCTTGCCGTCGTGGTTCGCATCCGCGCAGGCGAAAATCTCGCGTTTCATGTAGGCGTCGAATTCTTGCGGCGAACCGGAGCCGTCCCGGTTGGCATCGAGCCTGGTGAAGGCGTCGCCGGTGGTGCATCCCGAGAGCAAGGCGAGCACTCCGCAAGCGGCGATGCCCTGGGTAAGTCGATGATGGATTGTCATGGCGTGTTGGTGTTAGTTTTCAGGATCTTCAATGGCGGCGCATGTTTCTTCATCCGTCTCCGGACGAGGATTTTCCCACCCATGACTAAACCCTAGCTGGCAAAGGCGACTTGATCACTCCGGAAGACTGTGCGAAATTCGCAAATTATGGACGGGTCTGATTGCCCCCCGACGGACGGGTCTGTTGCCGAGCGATCGGATGCGGGTCGCGCGGCGCCGCGCCTGCATTCGCGGGATTTCACGGATTGCGACCAGCTTTCCGGGTTTACGCCCGCGTGCCGGACGGTGTTCATCCAGCTGAGTCCGGGAAATTTCCATGGCACGATCAAACGGCTGGATTTGGAGGGGGTGTCACTCTCGCATACCACTTGTTCGGGCGACACCCTGTGCCGGGCAAGCGTCTATCCGGAAATGTGTCATGCCATCATTCCCTTGCAACGCGGGGGCATCCATTGCTGGAACGGCTGGGAAATCACCCGGCCCGTGATCATCAATCCGGGAATGGACCGGGAATACGTCCTCACCGGTCATGACATGCAGTCCTTCAACATCACCTTCGACCCGGCCGCGTTCCAAGTGGCGGCAAGGAGTTGGACCGGGCGGCACGGGGATGACTGGGAGCGTTTCTGGACCGGCCCGCCGGTGCTGGTCCCGCTTCCGCCGGAGAGCCTGGCGAACCTCTATCAACTTTTGGAGCTGATGTCAGGTTCGCCGGAAATGGTAGTGGCGAAGGAGGCGGGCGACATGATCGAGTCCTGCCTTGCTTGCATCCTGATGCACTCGATGGAGGAGGGAGGCAGCCTCGGCAAGCCCGTGACCCGGACTTTTCTCACTCACGCCCGCGTCATCCACCGTGCCGATGAATTTCTCCATGATCACGGCGACAGGCCGGTGCACCTGATGGAGGTCTGTGCCGCTGTGGGAGTGAGCGCGCGATGTTTGGAATACGCCTTTAAAGAGATCTGCGGGGTCACTCCCATGCGCTATCTCAAGGCGCGCCGCCTTCGTCTGGCAAGGCGCTTGCTGCGCGACGGCACCCCTTCCGGGATGTCCGTCAAGCAGGCCGCACTCGAAAGCGGCTTCGTCCAAATGGGCCGGTTTTCCACCGAGTATCGGAATTTCTTCGGGGAAAAGCCCTCGGAAACCCTCTGCCGAAACGCCAGGCCCGCATGATTTCCGGTCCGCATCTTGTGCTGGCGGGAAATCGGAGTTTTGCGGAATCGGCATACGCTTCATGCGTGATCTTCAAGGCGTGGAGAGTCATGGTATTCAGGTGTCAATGGGCAGACCGTGTCTTGGCCGGAGAAATCCCGTGGGCGGCCGCATTCCGAAATCTGAAAGGAGATCCTCATGAATAGCCTGATAGAATCCACCCGGTCCGGCGGCAGAACCATGACCATCCTCGGAGTGATCTCCATGATTCTCGGGGTATTCGCGTTGATGGCGCCCGGCATTGCCGGATTGTCAGTCGTGTTCCTGCTTGGCATGGTGGTCCTGGCCGCGGGCATTGTGAGGATGTTCTGGGCATTCGGAGCCGATGGGGTTTGGTCGTTCGCGCTCGGCTCTCTGACGTTCCTTTGCGGCCTGGTGCTGCTTGCCAATCCGCTTTTCGCCTCCGGGGTGCTGGCCATCGTGCTGGCCGCCTATTTCATCCTCGACGGTATTTTCGAGATCGGTGCAGGCGTCGGAGGCACGGGCTCCGGCAGGGGATGGCTGGTCTTCGCCGGCGTTGTCTCGATCCTGCTGGGTGCCATGATCTGGGCGCAGTTTCCCTGGTCCGGCGCGTGGGCCATGGGAATTCTGTTGGGGATCAAGCTGTTTCTCGTCGGGCTGGTCATGGTCGCCGGTGGCTTTGTCGTTCGCGCCGTGGTGGCGGGCTAGCAGCCCTCCGATCCGCCCGCGAAGGGGCTTCCCATGCAATCTTGTGAAAGCCTTCCATTGCCCGATCGAAATTATAACCTCAAAACACCACCGGCATGCTCTATTACGTCATCGTCTTTCTCGTCATCGCCCTAATCGCCGCGGCGCTTGGCTTTGGGGGTCTCGCCGGCACCGCCGCGATGATCGCCAAGGTCTGCTTCGGCGTCTTCCTGGTGCTGGCGCTTCTCTCGTTCCTCAAGAAATAGCCGCCCGACGGGAAATCGGAGGAGGAGTCATGGCTGCCGAAAAGCGGACTCGCGCAAACGGAGTTCTGCTTGTAAACGGACAGGCATGCACATTCCCACCTTGATTTCCCGCAAGCGCGAGGGCGAGGAGCTTTCCCCCCGCGAAATCGCCCTGCTGGTCGATGGCTACACCCAGGGCGAGGTGCCGGACTATCAGATGTCGGCCTTCGCGATGGCGGTGTTTTTCAAAGGCATGACGCCTGTGGAAATCGCCGCGCTCACCCGCGCGATGATGAAGAGCGGCGACTGCGTTTCCCACCGTCACGGCCATCCGCTGGTGGTGGACAAGCACTCGACCGGCGGCATCGGCGACAAGGTCTCGCTGATCCTCGCGCCACTGGTGGCGTGTGCGGATTGCTGGGTGCCGATGGTTTCCGGCAGGGGGCTCGGCATTACCGGCGGGACGCTCGACAAGCTCGAATCCATGCCTGGTTTCAACGTCCACCTCGGACTTGATCAAGCGGCAGCCCAGCTCGAACGAATCGGCGTGGTGATGATGGGCCAGACCGACCGCTTCTGCCCCGCGGACAAAAAACTCTACGCCCTGCGCGACGTAACCGGCACCGTGCCGTCCATCGCCTTGATCACCGCCTCGATCATGTCCAAGAAGCTGGCGGAAACGCTCGACCGGCTGGTGCTCGACGTGAAATATGGCAGCGGAGCCTTCATGCGGACGCGGCAGGACGCGGAGGCGCTCGCAGCCAGCATGATCGCCGTGGGCAAGGAAATGGGCGTGGATGTCCATGCCGTCCTGAACCCGATGAACGAGCCGACGGGACGCGCGGTGGGAAATGCCTTGGAAGTCATCGAGGCGCTCGAATGCCTCGACGGCGGCGGTTCGGCGGACTTGCGCGGCATCGTGCTGGATTTGTCGGAGAAAATTGCCGGCGTTTCCCGCACTGAGCTGGAAACTTTTCTCGACGATGGCAGCGCCCGCCGCCGGTTCGATCAACTGGTCGCAGCCCAAGGTGGAAATCCCGCGGATTTGCCGCGGCTCGCGGAAATCCACAAGGCCCCGCTCATCCGCGAGGTCATCGCCTCGGCGGGCGGTGTCGTTTCCCGGGTGGATGCCGGGTTGGTCGGGCAGGCGGCGCTCCAGCTTGGGGCGGGTCGGGCGAAGGCGACGGATGGTGTCGATTTCGCGGTCGGCTTCGACCGCTTGGTCAAATGTGGCGAGCCGATCCATGCGGGCCAGGCGGTTTGCCGGATCCACGCCCGCACGGCGGTGGATTTCGACATGGCGCAGGCGATGATCGAAAAAGCGGTGAAAATCTCGGCACTTTGATTGATTTTCCCAGTTGCCAAACCCGTGGAGGGCGGTTTAGGTTCCGGCCGCCGCAGGCAGAAAAGCCTCATAGTGTAATGGTAACACCGCAGATTTTGATTCTGTTATTCAAGGTTCGAGCCCTTGTGAGGCTATTTTCCCGGTCGCTCCCGCACGGTTGAGCGTTTTTTTCTGTCCGCTTGCCAGATCGTGGAAGCCCCGCCAGCCTGCGCCATGAGGATTTATCAGGACGAGGTTTACCAAAAGGGCGCGAAATTCATCCGGATCGTGCGGCTCGACCGCTACGAGGTGGAGTTCAAGACGATGAACGGCGACCCCAAGGGCGAGGGCAGCCTGGCGGTTATGGCGAAAAAGGAGTTCTGCCGCTTGCTGAAGGGGATGACCTTGGTGGCTCCGATCAAGAAGGACGCGCCGCCGGTGGAATGAAGCTTAGCGCTGGGAGACCACGGGCTGGCCCTTGAGGAGGTTGCCGTAGTCGAGCAGGATGTTCTGCGCCTCGTGGAGGATGATGTCTTCGGCCGGGGCTGCTGCGGCGGCTTCATCGTCGGCTTCCGGGTCGATCTCGATTTCGGGCTGCTTCGGTTTCACCAAATCGCCGAGGCCGGGTTTGGCGACGTTTTTGAGCGTGACCTCGTAGGCGGCGGGCGGCTTGGCGGCGCGGGCGAGGCGTTCCTTTTTGAGGGTCTCGGCGCGGGCTTTGAGCTCGTCTTTCTCCTTCCGGCGCCCGGCTTCGTTGAGCGAGACCGACTTGTCCGCGCGGAGCTTGCGGAAGCGCTCGATCTCGGACTTCAGTTCGATGAAATCCTGGGTCTTGGCGACGCGCTCGCCGGAGCGGGTGCGGAGGGTGGCCAGCGATGGATTGACGCGGTTGGCTTCCGTGAATTTCGCGGCGGGGACGGTGTCCCACGGCAGCGGATTGCCGAGGTCGGACTCGCCGATCTCCGGCAGGTCGGTGAGAGAGGGAATGACGATGTCCGCCTTGACGCCTTCAAGCTGGGTGGACTTGCCGCTGGGTCGATAGAATTTGCTGATCGTCACCTTCAACGCGCCGGGGTCGGAGCCGGGAACGATGCCTTCGCTTTGCATGATCCGGTCGAGCGGGATGATCGTTTGGACGGTGCCTTTGCCGAAAGTCGAGGTGTCGCCGACGATGACCGCGCGGCCATAGTCCTGCAAGGCACCGGCGACAATCTCGGAGGCGGAGGCGCTGAAGCGGCTGGTGAGAACGACGAGCGGACCGTCATAGGCGACATTGTCATCGCGGTCTTTGCCGACTTCCACGCGGCCTTCGAGGTTGCGCGTTTGCACGACCGGGCCGGAGGGGATGAAGAGTCCGGTCAGGTCGATGGCTTCCTGGAGCGAGCCGCCGCCATTGCGGCGGAGGTCGAGAATGATGCCGGTGACGTTCTCCTGTTTGAGCTTGGTGACGATGCGGGCGACGTCCGCGGTGGCGGAAGTCGGAGCTCCCTTGCCGTCGCCCTCGCCGGCGTAGAATGCCGGCAGGTCGATGACGCCGATCCGCTGGGTCTTGTCGCCGGCGGGCAGGTCGATGATCTGCGCCTTGGCCTGCTGGTCTTCGAGTTTGATCTCCTCGCGGACGATGGTGATGGTCTTGCGGGCGCTGTCGTCGGTGGCGGCCGCGGGGATGATGTTGAGGAAAACCGAGGTGCCTTTCTTGCCGCGGATGAGCTCGACGGCCTGGGAGAGCGGCAGGTCGACGAGGTCGGTGAACTCGCCGTCCACTTTCTGGGAGACGCCGACGATGCGGTCGCCGTTCACTAGCAGTCCGCTGCGGGCGGCGGGACCACCGGGGACGAGCTCCTTGATTTTGCAATAGCCGTCCTCGGATTGCAGCGTCGCGCCGATGCCGGTGAGCGAGAGGTTCATGCCGATTTCAAAGCTCTTGAGCTGCTCGGGTCCCATGTAGTCGGAGTGCGGGTCGTAGATCTGGGCGAGCGCGTTCAGATAGAACTCGAGCACGGCCTTGTCGCTCAGCTTGCGCATCGTCTCGGCGACGCGGACGGGGCGGCGGCCGAGGGTTTTGACGATGTCCTCCTCCTTTTTCCCGGCGAGTTTTTCCTGGAGGTATTCGTAGCGCAGTTGCTGGCGCCAGAAGGCTTGCGCGGCCTCGATGTCCGCCGGGTGGGGCGTCTCCTTGCGGTCGTAGGAATAGGTTTCCTCCGCGGTGAAATCGAATTTGGCGTCCTTCAATTCGGCGGCGATGAAGGCGACGCGCTGGTCGAGGCGCTGGAGGTAACGCTTGAAAATGAAGTGCGCGAGCTTGGTGTCGCCTTGCTTGCGCGTGGTTTCGGCGAGCGACTTGCGGGAGCCCGCGAATTCGTCGATGTCGCTTTTCAGGAAGACCATGTGGCTGGCGTCGAGCGTGTCGAGATAGCGGTCGAGAAACTTGCCGGCCAGCTCGTCGTCGAGTTGTTGGTGGGCGAACTGGGATTTTTCCAGAATCTGGGTGGTGAGGACGGTGACGGCGGCATCGGTCGCCTGGGCGTCGAGCGGGTTCGCGCCGCGGAAGCCGAACGCGGCGGCGAAGGCGATCAAGCTGGCGCTTACCACGCAGACGGGAAGGAGGGATTTGAAGTGAGGTTTCATGAAGTGGAAAATGGGAGGGTGTCTTGTCCCCATAGAACGGCGCGATTCGCGGGAACTGTCTTGGATCTTATGCGCGTTGCGGGAATTCGCTTTTCCAGCGGACCAGCGCGCTGCGGATTTCCGCGGCTTCGCGGGTGGGGCTGAGTTCCCAGATGAGCGGGCAGCCGGCGGGGAAGAATTTCAACAGCGCGGCGTAATCCAGCGTCCCGCTGAACGGCGTGCGGTGGTCTCTGGCAGGCCACTGCACGTCGTGGACGTGCCCGCCTATCAGATGCGGGGAGATTTTCTCCAGCCACTCCTCGTGATCGAGCAGGCCGAGGTTGTGCTTGAGCTGGACGTGGCCGAAGTCATGCCAGTAGCCGACCCACGGGTTGTCGGCGAAATGCGTTTGCAGCGCGATCATTTCGCGCTCCGTCGGCATGTCTTCGAAGCGCGAGCGGGATTCGACCGCCAGCTTCACGCCGACTTCCGCCGCCCGCTCGGCGATGGTCGTGAGCGCCTCGATGGCGCGGTGGAAATACAGCGGGCCGATTTTTTCCCGCTTCTTCACGAACGCGAGTTTCCGTTTGATATAGTCCGCGCTGTGCTGGCCGCCTTCGGCGACGGTCGTGGTCAGCGGGCGGGTCCATTTTTTCGGACTCATCGGCACCGAGCCCATGTGGAGGACGAGGTAGCGCGCCTTGAACTCGGCGGCAATGTCGAGCGTGCGGAAGGTCATGTCCATCGCCCGCTGGCGGTCGAAGGGCCGGTGCGACGTGAACTCGTAGGCGTCCGGCGCGTCGATCATCACCTCGACGGGCGAGGGGAAATAGTTGTGAACGCCCGAACACGTGAAGATTCCGCGCTCGTAAGCCTTTTTGATGCCCGGCAGCTTGGCGATGGTCATGCCGTGCGAGAGCTCGATGTTCGAAAAACCGAGCTCGACGATTTCCTCGATCATCGACTCGCCGTCCGTGTGGCGACTGTTATTCCAGCATGAAGAAAAGGCGAGCATGAGTGCGGGTGGCTGCGGGGAGTCTGGCGAAACCTGCGGGAAGCGCCAGTCTTGTGTCGTTCATTTCGAGGGCCGCTTTCCCTTGGATCAGGAGGAGCGGGAGTCACAAGATGCTTGGTCAGGCGGGAGTCGCGCAGGAACCCCCCGCTGGAATCCGGGCGCAGGGCTGGATTTTTGCCGGATTTCGGTGATTGTCTTTGCCATGAATGGAAATTTTTGTCATCCCCGCACCAGAAAGTTGTTAACATTTCCGAATCATCGGAACGCTTAAGCCAGCTTGTGTCATCACGAATGTCTCACGATAAACTCCAAATCACCCGGCTCACGTGGAAGCGTCTTTGCAACGCTTTGCGGATGTTGGTGCGCTCGGAACAGGGGCCAAAGGCGGTGATGTTCGCTGTGACTTTGATTCTGCTAATGATGGCGATCAACGGCTTGAACGTCCTCAACAGCTACGTCGGCCGGGATTTCATGTCGGCGATCGAGAATCGCAACATGGGCGTTTTCAAACAGCAGGCGCTGTTTTACGTGGGGGTTTTCCTCGCCTCGACGGTGGTGTTGGCTTTCTTCCGATTCACCGAGGAGCGACTGGGGATTCTCTGGCGCGAGCAACTGACGAGGCGCCTGACGGATCTTTATTTGCATGATCGCACGTATTATCGTTTGGATTCGGCCACCGGAGTCGCCAATCCGGATCAGCGGATTTCCGACGATGTCCGCGCCTTCACGACCACGACGCTGTCGTTCATCCTGCTGATCGTCAACGGGACTCTAACTGCCATTTCCTTCTCCGGCGTCTTGTGGACGATCAGTCCGTTTCTTTTCAGCGTGGCGGTGGTTTACGCGCTGTGCGGTTCGGCGATGACGATTTTCCTCGGCAAGCCGTTGATCCGGTTGAATTACAACCAGCTCGATATGGAGGCGAATTTCCGTTCGGACCTGATCCATGTGCGGGAAAACTCCGAGTCGATCGCGCTGGCCCACCGGGAAGGCCGCTTCAAGGCCCGCTTGAACAAGCGGCTCGACGCCTTGACCGCTAACTTCCGCCGCTTGATCCGGATCAACCGCAACCTGGGGTTTTTCACCAACGGTTATAACTATTTCATCCAGATCATCCCGGCGTTGATCATCGCGCCGATGTTCATCTGGGGCGACAGGGAGTTCGGGGTGATCACGCAGTCCACGATGGCGTTCGCAACCTTGCTCGGCGCGTTTTCCCTCATCGTGACGCAGTTTCAATCGATCTCGGCGTTCACCGCGGTCGTCGCCCGCCTGCATACGCTCAGTGACGCGATCGAAAACGTGCAGCGGACATCACCTTGCACGATCGCGGTCGAGGAATCGCCGGACCGGGTTGCCTATCGGGATGTGACCCTGCGCTCTGCGGACAAGACGCGTCTGCTGATTTCCAACCTGAATATTGAGATCACCCGCGGTTCGCGCTGGCTGGTGATCGGCAAGGACGACGCTCCGAAAGTGGCCTTGTTCCGCGCGACGGCGGGCGTGTGGGAATGCGGTGGCGGACACATCATCCGCCCGGGCCTGGATGACATTCTGTTTCTGCCGGAGCGGCCCTATCTGCCGCCGGGAACCTTGCGCGAAGCACTTTTGCGGACGGGAATGGAGTTGGTTACTCCGGATGCCGTGATCATGGAAGTGCTGGTGAGGCTGGGCCTCGAAGACGTGGTGAAACACGCGAACGGCCTGGATACCGATCACGACTGGGATGACCTGCTCTCGATCGGCGAGCAGCATCTTCTATCCGTGTCGCGGATTTTCCTGGCGAAGCCCGCGTTCGTTTTCCTCGATCGTCCCGGCAGCGCGCTTCCCAAGACCCAGATTTCCAAGATCCTCGACATGCTCACGGAGCAGGGGATCGGCGCGGTGATCCTGTCCAAGAACGGCGAGTCGCGCCTGCGCTATGACGCCATCCTCGAAATCAAGGCGGAGGGCGCGTGGGAAGTGCGCCATGAAGCGCCCGGCGACGGCCACAAGGAATTGCACGACCTGAGTTGCTAACGGGTGCAACTGAAAGGAGGGGGGCACCAAGGAGCGGCGGTATCCGACCGCCGGGCGCATGGGAAGTCAATGTCTAGCGGCTTCCCTCACCTCATGGTCACCTCATGGTCACCTCATGCACATGGGCGGACGGATTCCGTCCTTCCTTGCGACCGACCGCCGGTTGCCCCTTTTCAGGCAAGGGTGGGGGAGTCCGATGAGCCGAGAAACAGCGTGGCGGTGACGGGTAGATTTTCGACGGTGACGGACGCGCCGTCGGCATCGACCGCGAGGGGGTGCCCGCTGGAGGTGAGCGCGTGGCGGATGCGTTGGCCGGGTGGGAGCGGCGGCGCGACGGACAGGCCGCCGGGGGGCAGCGAGATGCGGTCGCCGATTTCGAAGGTGATGCGGTCGGTTTCACTAACTGCCATTTTGAAATCGAGCGGGCCGTAGCGGGTCATCAGCCCGCGCACGGAAAATCCGCTTTCCTCGGAAAGCCACGGCCACGGCAGGCCGGAGGCGAGGATCATTTTCCCGGAAGCCTCGCGCTCGCTGGCGACCATCGAGGCGAGCGCCAGCATGTATTCCGCGGCAATCCAAGTGTGCGGCACGTCTCCCAGATGGCCCGGCGAGCGCGGGTCGCGCCAGGTGATTTCCGGCCATTGGTTCCACTCGAGCGGCCGGCGGTCGGAGAGGAAGAAGTCCAACAGTTCGTTGGCTTCCTCGCGTTTTCCGACCCGCACGAACGCGCCGATGATGCGGATTTCGTAAGCCGTGTAGTTAAGCCACGGAATCTCGCCGCGGTGCTTTTTGCGGAACCCTTCGAGATAGGTGTCGAGCATCTGATGGAGCGGCCCCGGCGGGAGATCGTCGGCGAAATCGAGCTGCGCGATCGCGTTGGAAGTGGCCGTGGGATCGAAGTCCGCCCACTCGACGGAGCCGGGGACGTAGTCGATTTTCCGCTCCTTGATGACATGGGCGATCGAGCGCAGCACGTCTCCCAGAAACGCCTTCGCCTCATCCCGCCAGCGCGCGGCGTCGTGGTGGTGGCCGAGCGCACCGGCGATTTCCGCGGCTGCCTCGAGTCCGCGGATCCCCCAGAAATCGTCCCAGTAGGAATGGACCGGATGCGCGAGATAGCCTTCGTGGCTGGCGGATTCCGGGAGCAGTCCGTAAGAAGACGTGAATTCGGGAGTCATCCGCAGCGAGCGCAGATGGATGAGGTATTCCGCCGCACGGCTAACCGGAAGCCACATCGATTTCGCGAACTCGACCTCCTTGTCAGTCCGGAAAACCTCGCGGATTCCCCAGATGAATTGCCCGTGGCTGTCATGCTCCACCAGCCAGTCCACGCCGTCGCGGTCCACGACGCAGGGCACGAAGCCGTCCTCGCGCTGAAACTGGACATACCAGCGCACGAAATCCCGCAGCGCGTGCGGGCAGTCCGCCTTGGCCAGCGCCGCGCCCATGATCACGCAGTCGCGGACCCACGAGCGGGTGTAGCGGCGGGGGCCGGGCTGGATCGCGGGGCCGTCGCGGTTGATCAGGATATGGCTCGCCGCCGTGCGGAAACACGCGACCGCGTTACTGGCGATGGACGGCACCTGCCACTCGACCGGTGCGAGGATTTCGCGCCAGCGGGAGATGGCGTGTGCGAAGCCGTGTTCCGCGGGTTCGGCCGCGTTTTTGAAAAACGGAACCGAGACGGTGACTTGGAACGGACCGTCTCCCGGCGGCACGCTCCAAGCCATCGCGGCGGATGCCAGACCGGATTCGTCGTTCACCGCATCGCGCGCCGGCACCTCGCCGCGGGCGAGGAATTCCATCACGCCGCCTTCCTCGAAGGCCGCCGCGCCGAGCGCATCCGGTTGAAGATTCGTTTGCACCTGGCGGCCGTCCACGGTCATGCCGCCGACCGCGCAGGTGATCTGTTGGATCGGGCTGCGGCCGCCGAGATTGCGGAACGCCTGCCAGGGCGGATTCACTTGGAACGGCCGCACCGCCACGGCCAACCGCAGCGCCTGATGGGAACGGCTTTCAAGCTGATAAGTCACGCGCAGGACGAGGCCGTCGCCCACGCCATCGACCCATGGCTGGATCGTTAATTTGACGTCGTCCGCCTGCCAGGTGACTACCGGAAACGGCGCGCCATCCTCGGGAAGCGACAGGCGGATTTCCGCATCCGCCCAGCTGACCAGTTGCTTGCCGATGAGCAAAAACGGCTCCAGCGAAAACCCCGCCTCGTCCACCTCCACCATGCCCTCCTCGTTGATCAGTCCGCGGCGTTTTCCTTCCGGGCTGCCGACCGGCGTCCAGTAGGACTGCTCGCGGTGCCAGTAGCGCGGGAACCAGCCGCGCGGGAAATCCGCGGCCACCGCGTGGATGAACTCGTTAGGCGTGCGGGAAAACGCGTCGGGCCGCAACTGCAGGGCCGCCAGCGAGGCGGACTCCGCGTTGGCGAAATTCACCCGCAAGTAGCGCGCTTCCGCCCCCGGCGCGGGGATGTGGCTGCGCGATCCCTGCGCATTGAAAGCCCGGTGAATCCGCGACCAGGTTTCCCCGTCTTCTGAAATCTCGATGTCGTAAACCCGCGGCGTCTCCGGCGAAGGCCAGTCGATGACCAAGCCGCCGAAGCGCACGAGGCGGCCGAAGTCCACCGACCAGCGCGGCGCGGGATCGTTCGCCGCAGCCTGCCAGAACCCGCTTGAACCGGTCTTGAACACCGACTCCGGCGGGCAGTTGGGAAGGTGGCTCGAAGCGCTGATTTCCTTGGGCTGATAGAGCGTTTCGTCCTCCAGCGAGATGTCGGAAAACCACACGCTGCCCTTTCCTCCCGGACCGGCGGCAATGACCAGCTCGATCGCGCCGATGGCGGAGGGAGCGCCGCCACCCGCCGGACCCCAGGCGAAGGGCAGGTCCCGCTCGCGAATCCGGATCTCCGTCCACGAGCCGGGCAATTCGAAATTTTCCCGCAGGCAGCGCCACGCGTTAGAGCCACCCGGATCGGCGACCTTGAGCTCGAAATGATTCGCCGGCCCCTCGCCGTGGAGCGAGAACCCGAGCTTGAACGTCTCCGGCAGGGCGAGCTGGATTTCCTTCCGCGCCACCACGAACCCGCCGCCACCGTGGAAATCGTAGTCGAGCCGCAGCGCCGGTTTTCCGTCCGGTCCCTCGGCGCGGGTGAGGAGGCCTTCCGCCTGGCCCGAGGCGACAACCAACCATGAGGCGGGGTCGGCGAAAAAATCAGCAAGTGGTGAGGATGACATGGATCAGTGGTTTTGAAGCGAGGCTAAACATCCGCATCACCGATGCCAGAAAAGACTTCGAGCGGGTGGATTCCAATCTGCCTGCCATCCCGTTCGCCAAACAAGGGAAAGACTGGATCATGATTACCTTGCGGGTCACCGCCTCGGATGTTGATATGTCGTTGGTCCGCTCGGATTTCTCCGGTGCGGTCACCTTTCATTTCCCATCCGTTACTTGCTATGAAAGCCACATCGCTCCCACGCCCGGCCGCCTGTCTTGCGGCGCTCGCCCTGTCAGTTTCCTCGGTCCTCGCCGCGGAGACCCCGCCCGCCGCCGACCGGTTGCAATGGTTCAAGGAGGCCCGCTTCGGGATGTTCATCCACTGGGGCGTCTATGCGGTGCCCGCAGGGGAATGGCAGGGGAAACCCATCGGCGGCATCGGCGAGTGGATCATGAAAAACGGCAAGATCCCGGTGGCGGATTACAAGGGCTTCGCCAAGGATTTCACGGCCGCCAAATATGATTCCGCCGCCTGGGCCAAGCTCGCCAAAAAGGCCGGCATGAAATACGTGGTGATCACCTCCAAGCATCACGACGGCTTCGCCCTCTTTGACTCCAAGGTCACCGACTGGGACGTGATGAATTCGGGGGCGAAGAGGGATTTGCTGGCCCCGCTGGCCTCCGCCGTGCGCGGCGAGGGCTTGAAGTTCGGGCTCTATTATTCCCAGGCGCAGGATTGGACGCATCCCGGTGGCGGGCGCTACGGCACCGGCGAGCCATGGGACCCCGCGCAGGCCGGGGATTACGATCACTATCTGAAATCCATCGCGCTGCCGCAGGTGGAGGAGATCATCACCGCCTATCAGCCGGCGATCCTCTGGTGGGACACGCCGGTGAGGATGACTCCGGAGCGGGTCAAGCCGTTTGCGGAATTGATGGTCCGCCACCCGGAAATCCTCAATAACAACCGGCTCGGCGAGGGCTTCGCGGGCGACACGATGACGCCCGAGCAGCACATCCCGCCGCGGGGTTACCCCGGCAAGATGTTCGAGGTCTGCATGACCATGAACGACACCTGGGGCTTCAAGAAAAACGACCACAACTGGAAGAGCACGCGCCAGATCATCCACAATCTATCGGACATTTCCAGCAAGGGCGGCAATTTCCTGCTCAACGTCGGACCCACCGCCGAGGGGGTGATCCCGCCGGAAAGCGTCGAGCGGCTTGAAGCCGTCGGCCGCTGGATGGATGTCAACGGCGAGGCGATCTACGCGACCCGGGCCGGCCCGTTCCCGCGCCGCCTGCAATGGGGGCGGGTGACCCAAAAGCCCGCCGCCGATGGCGGCGTCACCCTGTTTCTCCATGTCTGGGAATGGCCTGCCGACGGGAAGTTGTTATTGCCGACCTTGAAGGAATTGCCCGTCACCGGGAAGATGCTCAAGTCCGGTGCCGCCGTCACCGCCACGGCTTCGCCTGAAGGTGTGGTGGTCCAGCTGCCAGAGTCCGCCACGGATGCCGACGTGTCGGTGCTGCGTCTGGATTTCTCCGGCCCGCTCACCATCACCCAGCAAGCCTTCATCACGCCCGCGGCCGATCGCAGCCTGACGTTCGGCGCGGCGGACGCGGATGTGCATGGCGACGTCGGCGGCAACATCCAGCTGCGGGGTTCCGGGCCGGATGCCTATCTGACGGATTGGAAAAAACCCGGCTGGAGGATCGAATACACACTCAACGCGCCGCAGGCCGGGAAATGGAAGGTCGAAGCCGAGGTCGCCACGCCGGATCCGGCCAAGCTGACTTTGGACGTGAAGAAGGTTTCCGTTCCGGTGGAAATCCAAGCCACCGGTCCCGGCCTGACGTGGAAGAAGGTCGAGCTCGGCACGCTTGATTTGCCCGCCGGAGAAACCTCTTTCGAGTTGAAAGCCGTGAAGGACAACTGGCAGGGCGTCAGCATCCGCCAGGTAAGGTTGGTTCCCAGCCCGTGAAATTCCACCGACGCCAGAGTCGCGCCGGGCCGCTTTTCCCGCTGTGGAAACCCTCGTAAATATCCTATTTTCCTCTTGCCAAGGAGGCGCGGATCCCTAGTTTTCCCGTCCCATGCCAAGAGTCGGAGGAAAAGCAAAAACACGGAAAGCCGTTGCCAAGCGTTTCAAAGTCACTGGGACAGGGAAAATTCTGCGTCGCAAACAAGGGGCTCGCCACTTGTTGCAAGGCAAGAACAGCAAACGCAAGCGTCGTCTTGGCCAAGCTGCTCTCGTCTCCGATGCTGACCTTAGAAACGTCAGAGAGAATCTTCCTTTTTCCCGGTAACCTGGAAATCGCAGCAACGAACAATAGCCCCGTCCGCTAATCGGACGGCCTTTACCCAGCCTGATCCCGCGAGGGAAACACGAACAGTCGAGACTGGGGAAGGAAATGAAATCAACGGTCTGTTCAAACTGAAATAAACTAAATGCCACGTGCCACTAATTCACCGGCCAGCCGCGCCCGCCGCAAGCGGACGCTGCTCCGTGCCAAGGGTTTCCGCGGTTTCCGCTCGAAACTCTTCCGTTACGCCAAGGACGCTGTCCGCAAGGCGATGACCTATGAGTATCGCGACCGGAAGAGGCGCAAAGGACAATTCCGCCGTCTGTGGACCCAGCGTATCAACGCTGCCTGCCGCAACGAGGACCTGACCTATTCGCGCTTCATCGAAGGCTTGAAAGCCGCCGGTATCGAAGCTGACCGTAAGATCCTCTCGGATCTCGCGATCACCGACGCCGCCGCCTTCTCCGCCATCGTTGCCCAGGCGAAGAAAGCCCTCGAAGCGAAACACGCTTCGAAGGTTGCCTGAACCTGAGAGACCAGAAACATCCACACGCCGTCCGGCTTCATGCCGGGCGGCGTTTTTTTTGTAAATATCAGACGAGTCCGGGCGTAGGCAGCCGCTCCGTGATGCAGGCATTCCTGCCTGCCTCTTCGGGGGGGGCGGGAGCGAAAGAACAGGCAGGAATGCCTGTATCACGTGGGGATTGGCGGCTCTGTCCGTGGATTGAATTTTGAAATCCCGCGGAGTTTCTCCCAGATTTCGAGTTCTTCGGCGCTGGATTTTGTCGGCAGGTGTACGGTGATGGTGGCGTGGAAATCCCCGCGCTCGCCGGTCTTCCCCTTGGGCAGGCCGCGGCCGCGGACGCGGAGCTGCTGGCCGTTCTCGCTGCCGGCGGGGACGCGGAGTTTGATTGGGCCGTCCAAGGTGGGCACGCTGAGTTGGGTGCCGAGCACCGCTTCCCAAGGCGCGAGGTCGAGATCGTAATACAGGTCCGAGCCCTCGGTGTGGAAATCCGGGTGGGCGGCGTGGCGCACCCGCAGATAGAGATCGCCCGCCGGACCGCCGCCGCTGCCGGCTTCGCCTTGGCCGGGGACGCGGATGCGTTTTCCTGAAACGACACCGAGTGGAATGCGGACTTGGAAGGAGCGCGTCTCTGCCTTGCCGGTGCGCGGATTGGTGATCTGGAGGGTAATCGGCCGGACGTCGCCGTGCATGATTTCTTCGAGGGTGACGAGGATGTCGCCCTCGATGTCGTTGCCGCGGCGCTCGCGGGCGGTTGGAGGCGGACCGGTTTCGTAACGGCCGCTGCCGCCGAAGAATTGCTCGAAAAAGTCGCTGAAGCCGGTGCCGCCGAAGTTGACCTCGCGTTCCTGGAACGGCGGGCCTCCTCGCCGACCGCCGGCAGCGGCGTAGGGATTTTCCCAATCCGCCCCGAGATTGTCGTATTTCTGGCGCTTTTCCGGATCGCTCAGCACCTCGTTGGCCTCGTTGATTTCCTTGAATTTCGCCTCGGCGGCCTTCTTGTCCGTGGCGACGTCCGGGTGATGTTTCCGCGCCAGTTTGCGGAAGGCCTTCTTGATATCGGCGGCGCTGGCGTCGCGCGGCACACCGAGGGTGGCGTAGTAGTCTTTGAATTCGGCGGACATGGCGGTTTTTGGGGGAGTCGGACCATTTCGTTATAAGCCTGCACCCGCCGGGTGTCGAGTCCGCAAGATTGCCCGGACCTGGCAAATTTCGCGCCCGGTCTGCTTTCCATCGCTTCAGCGTGGACAGGCTTTTGCCATGGGGTGCCCGACATCGCGCACGGGTGCTGGAACATCGCGTAACGGGGGCCTGACATCGCGCACGGGCAGTGGAAACACGGGCCGGTGGCCTCGGGATCGAATTATTCACGCCCGTGCATTGCGCATTCCGGCGTCTGCATCGCGGACCTTGAACCGGACTCCGCGAGCCCTTTGCAGCCGGGGGCTGGATGTGAACGACCCGGCGGAGCAATACTCGCTGCGCTCGATTCCGGGGAAATTCTCCGGGCTGCACCTGCTGTGCATCGAATACGTCGGTTTTCAGATCATCGATCCGAAGGTGGACATCGGGTTTGATTTGTCCGCGGAGTATGAGGTGGCCTGCGGGATGTTGGGGAACGGGTAATGCCGGGACTCTGCGGCTGGTAAATGGCGGCAGCTTGGCTGGAAAATCGCCTGAGTTACGAGAGTCTGACTTAGGACACGCTTTAGGCAGCAAAGTGCCCTTTGAAATCCTGTAACCTATTGATATTCAGGCTGGTGCACGCTGCAGGGTTCGAACCTGCGAAAGGAAAAGGCGATCTTGTAAATCAATGGTTTCCAGATATTTATGGGAAATCAAAACAAGAAAAACTTGCTTAGTTGGTAAAAATAGGGGATACCAAAGGGGTTACTAACCGCTCTTCCCTATGGCATCGCTCCGAAAACAGAAAAAGTCCCTCGTCTGGTATGCTCAGTTTTACGTTCAAGACGCGGAAAACGGAGGTTTGCGGCAGGTCAGGAAATCGACAGGGGAAACCAACAAGGCGAAAGCCAAGGCACGGGCCGTAGAGCTGGAGCGGGCAGGGCGGGGGACTATCGAGGCGGGAAGCGACAAATCGAGGCAGGCGAAAGCGATCATTGCCGAGGTTCTTACCGAGATCGAGCAGGAGAAGTTCACCGTGGCCTCAGCCCGCAAGCACATTTCCCGATTGGTCAATATCGCCACCGACGAGGAATTAACCTCCTACACCCTCGAAACGTGGTTTGCGGAATGGTTGCGCCGGAAGTCCCGTGATTCCAGCAAGGCCACGATGGCGCGATACAAGAGCCATGCTGACGCGTTCCTTGCATGGCTTGGCGTTGATCGCCGCAAGAAGCCCCTCGAAAGCGTCACGCCGCAGCATGTCCGCGAATGGCGCGAGAGTTTGCAGGACGCGGGCAGGGCGGGGAAGACAGTCCTTTCCTACGTCAAAGACCTGGGCGCGAT
>JBFZFJ010000475.1:0-7982 GCA_041306405.1 Verrucomicrobiales bacterium
TTACGGCAGAGAATCACAATTTGCAAGAAGATGCATGTTTTCGGCATAGACTGCCATTGTTTTTGGGGGCGGAAAAGGCCATGCTGGATACGTTATGAGTAAATCGAAGATCAAATTCCTAGGCGCCCCATTTGTTCCGCCCTTTCGATGGGGCCTTCTCCTGCTGCTTTCGGCGGCCGCGTTGGGATCGGCCGCCGCTGACAATCCTGAAGGGGCGAAGAACAAGACCGGGCCGGTATATATCTCCGATTGGACGAGGGATCGTCTTTCGGCCACCCAGGGTTGGGGCGGCCTGGGCGTCGATACGGCCGTCACGCCGCCCGGCAACGCGACGCCGGTCAAGTTGAGCATCGGGGGCAACGAATACGCACGCGGGCTCGGCGCGCACGCCAACGGCACCATTACGCTGCAGCTCGACGGAAAGTACGAGACGCTCGAAGCGGAGATTGGCGTGCAGACCCAGTTGAACCACATCGGCTCGGTGGTGTTTTGCGTTCTGGGCGATGGCGAGGAACTCTTTCGCAGCGATGTGATGAAGGGGGGACAGCAGGCGAGGAAGATCCGGGTTTCGGTCAAAGGATTTCGAAATCTGGTCCTCGCCCTCGAAGATGCTGGCGATGGGATCGAGGGGGATGCCGGCAACTGGGCGGAAGCCCGCCTGATTCCGGCCGCGACCCCGTGGCTCAGGCCCTTGACCCCACCCTCACACAACCTGGCCTCCACGGCGCTGGCATTTGTTTCCGATCCCGACCTTGACCACGGAGAACCCTTGCAGATGGAGGCGGACGGCAGCTATCGGCTCGATCCCGGTCCTGACGGGAAGGCCCGCATCGGATTGCAGTGGGAGGAAGGCCTGTGTCCAGGCCAACGGGTGGGACTGAGACTGGCGGGGGGAACGGCCTTGGGCGCGGACGCGATTCGGCTGCGTGTGCAGGACGAGGACTGGAAGTGGCACGAGTTGCCGGACGAGCCTCTTGCGGGCATGGAAGGCGGTTTGTTCCTCTGGTCGCTGTCCCCCAACGATGCAAACAGGACGGTCAAGGCAATCGAATGGGTTATGACCTCGAAGAAGGCCGTGGTCGTGAAGAACCTGTACATTGCCGGAGGCCCCGGATCGTGGCAAACCGCGAAGTTGCGCCTGGAGGCCGGGGGCGCGGAGCGCTCGCTGGTGACCATCGAGTCTTCCCGTGGGGTGCTGTTGGACGAAAAGGGGGGCGAGCAGACACGCCGCGCGTGGGACACGTCCGGCCCCCTGGAGATCGAGGTCCGTTACCGGGCGCAGAAGTCGTTGAAGAATCAGCCAAGTCTCTTGTGCTGCCCCATGTCTGGAACGGTGTTGTGTCACTGCAAGGATAACTCGGGACCCAAGCAGGTGAATATGGTGCGAACCCTCTTGCACTTCAGCCACCCAGCGGGTGGGTTCTCGGTGGCGGTCGAGGATGTGGCGGCTCAAGGCTCCGTGTTCATCCGCCACGCCGGGGTGCTCGTCTCTGCGGCTGACAAGGCCGTGGTTGTGAAGAATCGACCGGCAGAGATCGCGGCCCGCAAGACCGTGTTGGAGGAGGTCCGCGAGATGCCGGACCAGACGTTTGAACAGGCGATGAGCAAGACGCACAACCCGGTCCAGAATCGGGGGCCGATGATGCTGTCCCTGGCCTGTGACAACCGCAAGTTCATCGTGGATGCCGGCGGGATCATTTCGGGAAGGCTGACGCCACAGTTCGGTGTCGGCGGGGCAGCGGTGGAGGGGAACCGCCATCTGGATGGCGGCTGGCTGCCGATCCCGTCCTCGGATTTCACACAGGGGGACGGTCCGGTCTATCGCCAGCGCACCTGCGTGGCGCCGATGGACGACGCGCCTCCGGCGCTCACCGCCTCCTGGGTTCGCCAACGCGCCGTCTGCGCAGTCGAGTGGACCGTCGAGAACCGTGGTTCAACCGCCGCTGAGACGCGACTGGCCGTGTCCTTTGCGGTTCCGCAAGGCCGAACCGCCTTGTTTCAACCGGTAGGTGGAGGGATCGCCCTGACGTTTGGCGACGAGTTGGCGGCCTATTTCGAAACCGCCGACGCGGGCGGACTGAAGTTGGATTTCGAGGGGTCCGGCCTGACGCTGTCCGGCCGCCTGGCGGCCGGCGGAATCGCCCGGTGCTATGCCTACCTGCCCGCGCAAACCATGGCGGTCACAGATTGCGGCACCCTGACCGGGGGGGCGAGGTGGTTCGAACGGACGACCGCCTATTGGGCCAAGGTCATGGCGCCGGCCATGCAGATCGACGTGCCGGACGCTCTCCTGGCCAACGTGATCCGCGCCTCGCAGGTGCATTGCATGCTGGCCGCCCGCGACGAGGATGAGGGCCGGCGCGTGGCGGCGTCTATCGCCGCTAACCACTACGGCGCGCTCGACACGGAGTCCCAGGCGGTGATCCGCGGCATGGACATGGTCGGCCAGCAGGAGTTCTCACGCCGGACATTGGACTACTGGCTGCATCGATACACTCCGGACGGTCCCATGGCGAAGAACTATTCGCTGGCGGCCACGGGTCAAAATCTGTGGACGGTGGCCGAGCACTATCAGCGGACCGGCGACCGGGCCTGGCTGGAACAAGCCGCCCCGAGGCTGGTGGCCGCCTGCCAGTGGATCAGCCGGGAGCGGACCAAGTCCATGGTGAAGGACAATATCGGCCGGCCGGTCCCGGAGTGGGGTCTCATGCCGCCAGGCACCAGCGCCGACTGGACGACCGTGGCCTATCGTTTCTATAACGATTCGCTGTACCATGTCGGGCTGTCCACCGCGTCGACCGCACTGGCCGACATTCAGCGGCCCGAGGTGGCGGATCTGCTCAAGGATGCCCGCGTCTATCGCGAAGACATCCAGCGGGCCTACCACTGGACGCAGGAACGGTCGCCGGTTCTGCCCCTGCCCGGCGGTGCCTGGGTCCGCGCCTATCCGTCCCTGCATGGATACTTCGGTCTGCCGGAGGAGTATTTCCCGGGCACCGATATGGGCCGCACGTGGTGTTATGCCGTGGAACTCGGCGCCCACCACCTGGCGGTCAACGGCGTGCTGGATCCGGCGGCCACCGACGTGACCGAGATGATCGATCACATGGAGGACGTGCAATTCCTGCGCAACGGCTTTAACGACTACCCTGCCGACCGCAACCGGCAGGATGTTTTCAACCTGGGCGGCTTCGGCAAGGTCCAACCCTACTACGCGCGGAACGTCGAGCTGTACGCCCTGCGCGATGACGTCAAACCGTTCATTCGATCCTACTTCAATTCACTCGCCTCGCTGCTCGATCCGGGTCGCCTCTCTTTGTGGGAACACTTTGCCAATACTTTTGCGTGGAACAAGACCCACGAGACCGGCTGGTTCCTGTGCCAGTCACGGGTCCTGTTCGTGCAGGAGCGCGGTGACGAGCTGTGGCTGGCACCCTTCGTGGCGTGCAACTGGCTGAAGGGCGGGTTGACGGTTGCGGTGAAGCAAGCACCGACACGGTTCGGACCGGTGGGGTATCAGATCACTTCTTCGGTTGACAAGGGCTTCATCGAGGCGTCGATCGAGCCGCCGGTGAGAACGTCGCCCAAGGCGATCGTCATCCGCCTGCGGCATCCGGACGGCAAACCGATCCGGAGCGTGACGGTCAACGGCAAGCCGCACAGGGACTTCTCCCCGGCTGGGGAATACGTGCGACTGAAACCATCGGCTGACCGGATCGTGGTGCGCGCGGAGTACTGAACGATGGCAGTGGGAAGATAGACCTCGCGGTAAAGCTTTGCACATCTTGCCCACCCAATGATCACGGACTGCTGCGCATCCTCAAGAAACTGGAATACTCCGGGTAAGGATCTCATAATTCCAGATGCCTTGGTTATCGATGTTCCAGAGGGAACGACCTGATAGAAGCGAAGCCCGCGATGGCGGACGGACCCCGGGGGATGATCCGCCCATGATGTAGGCGTTGGTGAAAGTCACACCCTCGCCGATGAGGCGGTCGACGTTGGGTGTGCGGATCTGGGAATTTCCCAAAGCGTGAATGGTGTCGGCCTGCTGGTCGTCGGTGAACAGGAACAAGACATTCGGCCGCCGAGGCAGGGGTTCCGGTGCGGCAAAGGCCGAGCTAACAAAATTGGCGGGCAGCAGGACGCGGAGCAATCTGGCGGATTGAATTAAGTTCGCTGCAGGCATGCGCTTGGTTTTTGCTCGAAATCGGGTTAACCGATGGCTTGCGTGTGACATTCCTTCAGATAGCCGCAGGCTTTGATCATGCCTGCATCCAATTCCTCCGGTGTCGGGTGGCCGTGCATGAAGGGATTGACGAAGCCCTGATAATGGATGTCTGCCAGCGCCTTGAGCCAGGGCGTGAAGTCCGCCGGGCCGTGACCGGGAAATTGCTTGATGCCATCGGCCGACTGCCAGGCATAGAAGAAAAGCAATTGCGAACCGGCCGTTCGAATCGCGTCTTCGACCGAGGCCTTGAGGTTTTGCAGGTGGTAGGGCGCGATGCCCAAGCCCACGTGCTGAGGCGCAGGGTTGAGATCCACGAAGGCCTTGAACGAGTCGGGCGTGCTGAGCAACGCGCTGTGGTGGTTTTCAATCGCCAGCCGCACCTTGGTTTCGGCGGCTTTTTCAATCTGCGGCTTGAGCTTCTCGAAAAACGCACGCATCGCGGTGGCGAGATTCTCCGATTTCACATTGATGTATTCCGACCCGCGCACGACCACGCCACCGCCGAATTTGCCGATGAAATCCGCATAGGCCGGAAACCCGACCGCCTCGGTCTTGGTGGTGTAGGTGGTGAAACTGGCTAGTGCGAGTTGGTGCTTGGCGAGCAATTGTTTCAGGCCGTCGGGGCCGAGGCGCGCGACCACGTCGGCGAGGTGTTTGCAGTTGTCGAACGGGCACCAGATATCGATCGCCTCGAAGCCGAGTTTGGCCGCCCGCGCGCAAACCTCCTCAATGGGCAGTTCGGCAAGCATCACTGAGGAAAACGCCAAGCGCATGCGCCAGGCGGGGGTTGGTGTGGCGCGGGCATGCCCCGCCAGAGCCAGCGCCGCCGCGGCCGTGGTCCGAAGAAACTGGCGACGGTCTAACACATCAGGAAATGATGGATCGGTGGAGTTCATGATTGTGGTTAGTGAGATTATCCAGGTTCACCAGACGCGCCATTTCTCGCGGGACGGGCGGCTGAGCATTTTGGCGGCCTCCGGATCTCCAACGATTTCCTCTTTTTCGGGGTTCCAATCAATCGCCCGACCGGTCCTAACCGCGACGTTGGCCAAGTGGCAGATGGTATCACAGCGGATGCCCATTTCGACCGGGCAGATGGTTTCCTGGCGCGATTTCACGCAATCGATGAAATTGCGGTGGTGTTCCGTCGTGACCGGCAACTCTTCGTCGCTGGATTTGAATTTTGCCTTCCACAACGACTGGTCGCTGGCGCAAAAGCCCAGTCCATCGCTGACCCATCCTTCGCTGCCACGGAAGATGATGCCATCGCCATCCTGCCATTCGCGCGGCAGCAAGGAGCCGACCGCAGTCTTGGCGGTCCGGGAATCCATGACGCGCATCTTCACTCCGTTGGCATAGTCACACATCACGTCCCATTGGGCCAGCGTGCGGAAGATTCCTTCGTTAGGCACCGTGCCGGTGCCGGCATAGCGCACGGGGCTGGTGTGGTCGGTCTTGTTCGCCCATTGCGCGAGCCCCAATTCATGGATGCCGCAGCCGGCGAGGAACCCAAGCGAAGTCTCGGGACAATGAAAGCCACCCCAGCGGGTCGCGCGATCCGCCGTGTAGGGGACCATTTCCGCGGGCCCCATCCAGGCATCGTAGTTGAAACCCTCGGGCACCGGGATCTCGGTGCTTGATCCGTAGGGTTTGACGCTGTATTCCAATTGATTGAACGACACGTCACGGCACCACACATCGATGTGTTCGAGCTTGCCGATGTATCCATTTCTAACAAGCCGCACCATCTGGCGGTATCTACTTTTCGGACCACCCGACCGGTATTGAGTACCGAACTGGAACACCCGCTTTTTTTCCTGCATCACCTTGCGCAGCGGCCCGGTGAGGCTGAAGTCCACCGCCAGTGGTTTCTGGCAATAGACATCCTTGCCAGCTTTGGCGGCGGCGATCGACATTGGCACGTGCCAGTGGTCATGCGCCGCGATGATCACGGCATCGATATCCTCGCGGGCGAGAAGTTCGCGGAAATCATCGTGGGCGGTGGTGGTCTCGGCACCATAGTGTTTGTTGTAGTTTTCCGCCATGCGTTGTCCACGGCGCTTGAACGCGTCGCAGGTGGCCACCACCCGGACATCCTCCATCTGCTTGAGGTGGCTGAAATGATAGTAATCGGCAATGCTGCCGCAACCGATCTGGCCAACGTTGATCCGGTTGCTCGGTGCCGCCGCACCGAACAGGGGTCCGGTGATGATGTTAGGCACTGCGAAAACCGTGCTGGCTCCGATGGCCTGTTTGAGAAATTGGCGCCGCGAAGAAGGGATGGCAGCGCTATTGGAATCATTTTTCATACTCATGGTTTTTTGTTGATTCATGCCAGCCATTTGGCCAGCGCCTTGTTCAGGTAAGAAATACCGCGTTCAGCCTCGTCGATCTTTCCACATTCCACGCTGAGGAAGATCTCGCGGTCCACCGGCGCCATGATTTCCGCCATGCGCTCCCAATCGACGACGCCCTCGCCGCAGGCGCAGCCGACCGGCGTGCCGGTGACCTTGCCACGCTCCTCGGCACCGTGGGCCATCGAGATGTCCTTGGCGTGGATGTGAAACACCCGGTCGCGCACCTTCTGCAGCACCTTCTGCAATCCTTCGTAGGGATCTTCGATTCCAGCGAGATAGCTGTTGCCGGTGTCCCAGTTGATTTGAATCCACGGTGAATTCACCAGATTCACGATCTTGAGCAGGCCGTCGGTGATTTTGGTGTGGACCATCGGCTCGACCTAGCGGCAACCGAGTTCCGAGGCGATCCGCACGCCGGCTTCGAACGATTTGTCCGCCATGGATAGATTTCCCGCGCTGTCGCTTGCCACGCCGGTTGGATGTTTGGTGCTAAAAAGGAAAATGACAAAGGTGTTACCGGCCAAGTTTACCACTGATTACGCTGATTCCGACTGATTTCACTGAAAGAAGTTCCAGCAATTCAGCTCACCTTTTGTTAGCGATCGAGTTCCAAGGGATCGAAGCCGGGTATGGGGGCGGCGCCGGGTTTATGGATTTTGAGCAGGACCTTGCCGGCGCGGGCTTGCAGGGCTTTCCACCCCACGTAATTGTCTTCCCTGTCCATGTGAGCTTGCGGCCCGCCACGCAGGCGCGTGACCTCGATGTATTCGATCACATCCTGTAACGCCTTGGCGGCGATCTCGGCATCGGCGGGCGGGAGTTTTTGCATGCCTTCCGCCGAACTGATGAGGCTTCCTGCTGCGTTACCCGCACCTTTGCGAAGGCAGGAGACGAGAATGGCCAAGGCGCGGGGCTCATGGATGCGGCCGAGGTAGCTGATCAAATTCCCGTCGAGCACGTGGTTGAGCATGGCCTCGGCAAAGTCCATGCGCGCGGCGAGAGGGACATCGCCGTAGCCCTTCGGGCCGATCACCATGCGGCGGATGGCTTGCGCGCCGGCGATGCCGGCGGCGGTATTGCCGGAGGCGGCGATGTCCAGCAGCAATTTGTCGGCCTCGCGGCTCGGCGAGTAGGACACGGCCAACACGATCTCGGTGAGCATTTTCTCGGTGAGCATCGCCGGGTTGTCGGTCCGGGCGAGCTTGGCCAGCGCCGCGAGGCTTGTCGGGTCGCCAATCTGGGCGAGCAGCCAGTAAAGCGTGGGAAGCACCGGAGCGGAGGCATCCGGAAGCATGGCGATGACCGCATCGCGCAGCCGCGCGGCGTGGGCCGGGTCGGCGCGGCGTGCGAGCAGCGCATCCTCGCAGCCACGGAGGTCTTCGGGGGTGGTGGCC
>JBFZFJ010000476.1:0-2659 GCA_041306405.1 Verrucomicrobiales bacterium
GCCAAGTTTCTATCGCCACAACCGCTGCCCGGCGGAACCTGGCAGCATGTCGCGATCACCCACGATCCGGCAAAGGAACCGCAGGACGCCTACCTGCTGTGGGTGAATGGTGAGCCGGCGAAGATGGCCCACGTGTCTAACGGCCAACGGGCGGCAATCCACACCGGGGTGCCCCTGCGCATCGGCAGCCGGGCGAATGGCGACAGCCGGCTGAAAGGCGGCGAGGTGCTGCTGCAGGATCTGCGGATTCATGACCGGGTGGTTCCGGTTGAAGAGATCAAGCGCCTGTCTTCCGAAGGGGCCTTGGCCTCGATCCTCGCGATCGCCGCGGCTCAGCGCACACCCGCGCAGAACGAGGCTCTTCTCGCGTCCTACATGGCGACTCACGACACCGCCTCGTCCGGCGTCCGGGAAAAAATCGCCGCCCTGGAAAAGCAACGGGATGAATTGAAAAAATCGACTTCCGACACCCTGGTGATGGACGAGAAAGCCGAGGTGCCTTTTGCCAACATCCTGGCCCGCGGCCAGTACACCGCCCCCGGCGATCGGGTGACGGCCGATACCCCCGCGGTCTTGCCACCCATGGCGGCGGACGCTCCCAAAAACCGTCTCGGACTGGCACGCTGGCTGGCGGATCCGCTGAACCCCTTGCCGGCGCGCGTCACGATGAACCGCACTTGGTATTACTTTTTCGGCACCGGAATCGTCGAAACCACCGAGGATTTCGGGGTCATGGGCGCGCGCCCGAGCCACCCGCAATTGCTCGATTGGCTGGCCGCGGAGTTCATTTCCTCGAAGTGGAATTACCGCCACATGTTGAAATTGATCGCAACCTCGGCGGCCTACCGCCAGTCCGGGCAGGTGACGCCGGAGAAACTCGAAGCCGATCACGCCAACCGCTTGTTAGCCCGCGGTCCGCGCGTCCGGCTCGATGCCGAACCGATCCGCGACCTCGTGCTCGCCGCCGCGGGTTTGCTCTCGCCGAAAACCGGCGGGCCGTCGGTGAAACCCTATCAGCCGGAAGGCATCTGGGAGGCCGTCGCGATGAAGGAATCCAACACCCGCAACTACAAACAGGATGACGGCGAGAATCTCTATCGGCGCTCGCTTTACACGATGTGGAAGCGCACCGCCGCGCCACCGACGATGGAGATCTTCAACGCGCCGACCCGCGAGGCGTTCTGTGTCCGCCGCGATCGCACCAACACGCCGCTGCAGGCGCTGGTGCTGCTCAACGACCCGCAGTTTGTCGAGGCCTCCCGCGAGCTGGCCGCGCACGCGCTCAAGGCCGCGGCGGATGTCGATGGCCGCCTGGATTTCATCACCCTGCGCCTGATCGGACGGAAACTCGATCCGGACGAGCGCAAGATTGTCAGCAAGACTTTCGATGCCGCGCTGGCCGAATTCCAAGGCAACGCGGAAGGCGCCACCAAGCTGATCACCACCGGGGCCACGCCGCCGCCGAAGGATGCCCACGTTCCAGAGCTTGCCGCCTGGACGCTGGTCGCCAGCCAGATTCTCAACCTCGATGAAACCATCACACGCTAACCTGCGATGACTCCGATCGAATTTCATAACACCGCCTACAGCCGCCGCCAGTTTTTCCGGAAATCCGGCACCGGCCTCGGCATGGCGGCGCTCGCATCCCTGTTGGGACAACGCGGCGTGTCCGCGGCGGAGGGCCTCGCCGGCTTGGAACACTCTCTGCCGCAGATCGCGCCGAAAGCGAAACGGGTGATCTACATTTCCCTCATCGGCGCGCCTTCGCAACTCGACCTGTTTGATTACAAGCCTGACTTGAAAAAGCGTTTCAAGGAGGACCTCAAGACCTGGCTCAAGGGCCAGGGCGAGCGCCTCACCGGCGTGGAACCGGCCAAGGTGCTGAAGGAACTCTTCGCCTTAGTCACATCATCATATCCAGATATGACGATTTGTTCCTTGAGTTGAATCCGGGAACCGACTTGGGTTGGCGCATGCCGCAGCCTGATCTCACCTCCGAACTCAAAATCGCCCTCGCCGGGCGGATCCTCGTGCTGGATGGCGCGATGGGCAGGACCATCCGCGCCTACGGCTTGACCGAGGCGGATGCCCGTGGCACGCGCTTCGCGGAAACCGAGAAGGACTTGCTCAACAACGGCGACATTCTCAGCCTCCCCCGTCCGGACGTCATCGGCGACATCCACAAGCGTTTCTACGAGGCGGGCTCGGACATTGGCGAAACCAACACGTTTTCCGCCACCGGCATCGCGCAGAGCGAGTTTTTCGTCGATGACCCCCGCGAGCACGGCGGTCGCAAGGACCCGGAGTTTTTCCAGAAAATCATCGAAAGCCCGTTCCTCAACGAACCCGCGTGGGAAATGAAGGTCGAGTCCTCCCGGCTCTGCCGGAAATGGGCGGACAACATCGGCTCGGACACCGGCCGCAAACGTCACGTCGCCGGCGCGAGCTGCTAGGAATTTGCTTTCTGCGGGAGACCCCTGAAAGAGCCAATGCGTCGGCCCGGCCTGCCTGTCGTCTTGTCCGCCGTAGCTTTAGCGAAGGAGGAAGCCTTCTTGGCCTTCGTAGCTTCAGCGAAGTAGGCGGCGTAGACTGGAGGGCGGGGAAAAAGGGGGTTGTTCAACGGACCGACTGGCGGAAGTTTCGGTGGCAGCTTGAAAGA
>JBFZFJ010000477.1:0-5137 GCA_041306405.1 Verrucomicrobiales bacterium
CTTTTACCTGCTGGAGTCCATGCCGCTGACTCCCAGCGGCAAGGTGGACCGCAAGGCTCTTGAGCGGATGGAGGCCGTGGAACTGGATCGCGGGACCGACTATGTGGCTCCGCAAGGAGGATTGCAGTGCCTTCTTGCGGATCTTTGGCAATCGGCACTGCGCTGCGAGCGGATTGGTATTCATGATAACTTCTTCGCGCTGGGAGGGCATTCGCTGGTGGCGGTAACGATTTGCGCGCAACTCGCGGAGAGGCTCAAACGTCAGGTCCCATTGCGCTTATTGCTTGAGCATCCGACAATCGACCGTCTGGCCGCAGCCATGGAGGCCGCCGGCAATCCGGACGAGCACGATACCATCTCGCTGGCAGCCCGGGATCAACCCCTGCCGATGTCGTTCGCACAACAGGGTATGTGGGTGCTCCAACAGACCCTTGCGGACGCGGCGACCTACAATCAGCCTCTAGCCTGGCGCCTCACCGGCAAGGTGCTGCGGGCAAAAATACAAGTCTCCTTGCAGAGAATGGTAGAACGCCATGAGATTTTGCGGACCGCTTTGGTCGAAGAGAACGGAGTCCTGCTACAGCGGATTGCCGCCGACACCGACATTCCGCTGCCTTGGCAGGAGGTGGATTTGCAGTCGTTGCCACCAGGCCAACAAGCGGCCGTTCTGGCGGAACACTTGGCGGTGGATGCGCGCCGCCCCTTCGATCTGGACCGGGCACCGCTTTGGCGGGCCGTGTGGATCCAACTTGCCGAAGATGATCAGGTAGTGGGGTTCACGTTCCACCACAGCATCGTTGACGAGTGGTCGATGCGACTGTTCGGCCAGGAACTGGCGCAGCTCTATGCCGCCAATTGCAGCTTGGAGACGGCGGGGCTGGAGGAACTGCCCGTGCAATATGCCGACTTCGCCGTTTGGCAACGAGGGCGGCTGACCGGAGACCTTCTGGAACGGCAGCGTCGTTATTGGAAAGAGCAACTTCAGGACCCGCCGGCGTCCCTTGTGCTTCCGGCCGACAAGGCTCGCCCTGTCCAACCCAGCGGCCAGGGCGGGGTCCATGATTTCCAAATCGATGGAGCACTCGTAACCGGGCTGCGGCAACTCGCCCGCACGGAGCGGACGACCTTGTTCACGGTATTGTTGGCAGCCTATCAAGTCTGGCTCCACCGCTGCACCGGAGCGACGGATCTGGTGGTTGGAACCCCGATAGCGCGCCGGGAGCAACCGGAAATCCAGCGATTGTTGGGCTTTTTCCTCAACACACTGCCCATTCGCACACGTTTTGATGGCGAACCCGGCTTCCGTCAGGTGCTCCAGCAGACGCGCACGACACTTCTCGAAGCCTTCACCCATGCCGACCTGCCCTTCGAACAGATCGTTGCGATGGCGGACAGGGATCGATCGGTGGGTGGTCAGCCGCTCTATCAGGTCCTGTTTGTCCTGCTGGAAGACGAGCTTCCGGCCATTCATCTGGATCAGGTGGAAGCCCGGCCGCTTGCGGTGGATACCCGCACCAGCAAGAACGATCTGGTGCTGAGTATCCAGACGACAGGAGGGACATGGTCGCTTCGCCTTGAATACTCGGCCGACCTGTTTTCGGCGGATCGCGCCGCCCGGATGGCCGGACACCTTACGGAATTACTGCGGTCCATCACGGAGAATGCCGACTGTCCGGTGAACCGATTGAATCTGATGCCTCCCGCGGAGCGCCATCAGGTGCTGGTGGAGTGGAATGATACGGCCAAGGACTATCCACGCGACCGCTGCATCCACGATTTGTTCAGTGAGCAGGCGAGGATAAGCCCGCACGCGATCGCCCTTGAGCTCGATGACCATCAGATGACTTACGGCGAACTGGACCGGCAGTCCGATCTTCTCGCTGGCCATCTGGCCCGCCTCGGGGTGAAGCGGGGAGCGATGGTCGGCATGAGCGTGGATCGTTCGCTGGAGCGGATCATCGGGCTTCTGGGTATCCTCAAGGCAGGTGCGATCTACTGGGCCTTGGAAGAAAGCCTTCCTGAAGAGCGAATGCGCATCCTTATCGAGGACGCGGCACCGTCTCTGGTTCTAACGGGACCAGGCGGTGGAGAAGCCCTCTCCAGTCTTACACGGGTCGCGAAAATCGGGGAGCTGGTTTCCGCACCCGTGGAGCATCCGGGAATTCCCGTCGGCGCGTTATCACCCGATGAACCGGCCTACGTCAGTTACACTTCCGGTTCTACCGGCAAACCCAAAGGTGTGATCGTCCCGCATCGGGGCGTGGTGCGACTCGTGAGAGGCGCGGACTACGTTTCACTGACTCCAGAGGAAACGTTGCTGCACCACTCCCCACTCCCATTCGATGCATCCACCTTCGAGATCTGGGGCTCGCTGCTCAACGGCGGGCGCCTGGTCATCATGCCGCCGGGCCAGCACTCGCTCTCGGAAACCAGCAGGGTGATCAGCACCCACCGGGTTACCACCCTGTGGCTCACCGCCGGCTTGTTCCATCTGATGGCGGACGGGCAGCTAGAACAACTGACCGGCCTGCGCCAGTTGTTGGCTGGTGGCGACGTGCTCAACCCGCAGCGGGTGACCAAGGCCCGCCGCGCCCTTCCAGGGTGCCGCATTGTCAATGGATACGGGCCCACGGAAAACACCACGTTCACCTGTTGCTACACCGTCGAGGATGACAGCGACCTGTCAAACGGCGTGCCAATCGGCCGGCCGATCGCCAACACACGGGCCTACATTCTTGATTCGTTGCTTCAACCGGTTCCAATCGGGGTGGCAGGCGAATTGTATGCCGGAGGCGATGGACTGGCCCGTGGCTATCTCAACCAAGCCCGGTTGACAACCGAGCGCTTCATTCCCGATCCATTCTCATCCGCGCCCGGAGCGATCCTCTACCGAACAGGCGACCGGTGCCGGTGGCTGGAAAATGGATGCATTGAATTTCTGGGCCGACTGGATCACCAAGTGAAGATTCGAGGATTCCGCGTGGAACTGGGCGAAATAGAGGCCGTTTTTCGAAAGCATCCTTCGGTCAAGGATTGTGCCGTGACGACCAGTGGTATCTCTCCGGAAGAGACACGTATCGTGGCATACTTGAATCCCTTGCGAAACGACCGGTGTTCGGACGATGAGCTGCGCGGTTTTGCGACTCATCACCTTCCCAGCTATATGATGCCAAACGCATTCGTTTGGCTCGATGAACTACCTCTTTTAGCCAACGGCAAACTGAACCGCCACCTTCTGCCCGAGCCTCAAGAAAGTCGCAGAGAAAGGAGCTCCGAATCCGGGAATGCAAAGAACCTCCTCGAACTTGAATTGATACGTATCTGGGAAGAGTTGTTCCAGCTCTCGGACATTGGTCGGCATGACAATTTTTTCGATCTTGGCGGCCATTCACTTCAAGCCGTGCGCCTCGTTACCGAGATTGAAAAGCTCATCGGTCGGCGGCTTTCGATTGCGTCGTTGTTTCATTTTCCCACGATCGAATCACTCGCCCAGCAACTCGTCGACTCCCATCGGGCCCCGGCGTGGAGTTCGATTGTACCGCTGCAGCCACATGGAACGAGGCCGCCGATATTCTTCATTCACGGACTGGGCGGCGATGTGTTTGTCTTTCTGGAATTGGCGAAGCTGCTTGGAAATGACCAGCCATCCTATGGTATACAGTCTGTCGAACTCGCCGAGCAGTCCCAACGGCATGACTCCATCCTCCAGATGGCGAGTCACTATTCCACTGAAATCACTTCATTTCAATCCGCAGGGCCATACCGTCTTGCGGGCTACTCGCTGGGGGGAATCATCGCATATGAAACCGCGTGCCAACTACGGAACGCTGGGCACGACGTGGACCTTTTGGCACTATTTGACACGGAACCGATAACCGTGCCCAGGTGGGCATTCTGCCTATTGTTCATCCCACAACGCTGCGTGCACCACCTCGCGCGCTGGGTGAAAACCCCTTTTCCCGAAAAGGTTTCATTTGTTTCGATGCGTTTGGAGGCACTTCGTCACAGGATTGCATGGCACCTGTTGAAGAAACCGGGTGCGGATGCCCCCATTCGGACAAACGATGCCGAATCTTCCAAAAAAGCGAGTTTCATGGAGGATCCTTTGCATGTCACCTTGGACTACCAGATGAAACGTTATTCAGGAAGATTGGACCTTTTCCGTGCGGATGACGCAAACAACCTCTGGGATTGGTTCTGGAGATACCTAGCAGGTGGCGGTGTCACTTTCCACAGGATCAAGGGCAATCATAATCAAATTTTAGACGCGGATCATGTTCCAAGTCTTGCCAGCGCCCTCGCATCCCGGCTCGGCATCAGGGAGCCAGGAGAAGACCCCTGTGATGCGGGCTGAACGAATATGGGATACTCAAGTACACCAATCCATCCATCGCCGACGTCAAAAAAGAGGTTCCCGCCTGAGCAGCAGGAAGCGGCCCGCCCGGTGTCGGCAAGACCAGCATCGCGGACATGGTAGCCGACGCATTGGCCGGCACCCGCTTCGCAGTCGAGGAATTCAACGGCAAGCTCGTCACCGTCGAGTTGGTCAAGCAATGGATGGCCGGCCTCGGAGCCTTCTCGCTCTTCGGGGTCTATTCAGTGAAGATCATCAACGAGATGGATCGCTGCACGCGGGACGCACAGGATCTGCTCCTGAGCTATCTCGACCGCCTGCCGCCAGGGCGGGCCATTATCGGAACCAGCAACCTGCAACTTGATCTTCTCACCGAGCGTCTCCAGACACGCTTCCAGTCGATCAAGCTGGCCGCCCCATCCACCGAGGACATTGCCACCATGCTCCGCCGCCACTGGCCGGTCGATGAAGCCACATCACTGCGGATCGCGGTGGGCTCTGGCGGATGCGTCCGGGCCGCGCTTGCCGATCTGGAGTCCTGGCTGGATGCCAGCGACTGTTGACAGCCGCACCCACGGCAATGACTGATCATTCTCCCAAAGCTCGGACGCTCGCCAATGGCATCGAAGACTGGTGCAGCTTCGACAAGCTCGTGCCGGTGGGAGAACTCAAGCCGAACCCGCGCAATCCGAACACCCACCCGCAGCGGCAGATCGAACTGCTCGCCAAAAACATCCGCTATTTCGGCTGGCGGTAGACGATTACCGTCTCAAAGCTCACCGG
>JBFZFJ010000478.1:0-4952 GCA_041306405.1 Verrucomicrobiales bacterium
GAGCATTTCCGCTTCGGACTTCATCGCGAGTTGGCCCACCGAGGTGATGTTCGCGTTGTTGAGGCAGTTGGCGGCACGCACCGAGAGTTCGATTTCGTTGACCGACATGTTGAGAAGCTTCTTGAGAGCGGCGTTCTCTTCGCTGGACTCGGCCGGCGCTTCTTCGAAGTCCACGGCGTTTTCGTCGTAGTTGACGAAGACGTCGAGGTGGTGACGGAGAATCGCGGAGGCTTGGAGAAGCGCGTCCTGCGGGGTGATGCGGCCGTCGGTCCAGATGTCGAGGATCAGCTTGTCGAATTCGGTCATCTGACCGACGCGGGTGCTTTCCACCGAGTATTTCACGCGGGTGACCGGCGAGAAGATCGAGTCGATGGCGATGACGCCGATCGGCTGGTCCTTGCGCTTGTTTTCGTCACCGGTGGAGAAACCGCGGCCGACGCGGACTTCGAACTCGCAGTCGAACTTCACCTTCTTGTCGAGGGTGCAGATGACCTGGTCCTTGTTGACGATGTCGTAGATGTGATCCGGCATGATGTCGCCGGCGGTGACCACGCCTTCTTTCTCCACCTTGATGGTGAGGATGCGCGGGTCCTTTTCGTTGTGGCTGAATTTCACCTTTTTCAGGTTGAGCACGATGTCGGTGACATCTTCCACCACGCCGGGAAGGCTGGAGAACTCGTGCTGCACGCCCGCGATGCGGACGGAAGTGATGGACGCCCCCTCCAAAGATGAAAGGAGAACGCGGCGGAGGGAGTTGCCGATGGTGTGGCCGTATCCACGCTCGAAAGGCTCGGCGATGAATTGGGCGTAGGTATCGGTGGCGGTGTCCTCGTTGCGAACGAGGCGGTTAGGGAGCTCGAAACGAGCGAGTTTGACTGCTGACATGTTATTTCTTGGTTGCCGGGTTACCCTCTTGCGAGCGGAAAGCCCCCAAAAAGGGACTCTCAGAGGACCGACGGCGTTGTGCGATTGCCCGCGGGGGCGTGACTAAATGATGGAGCGGGGCTGCTTGCAAAGCATTTTTTGTCCCTTTTTCGGCCGCGAGTTACCATTTCGGCACTATTTTCTCACTTTTATGAAAAAAAAACTAGATTTTCTATCAGGGGTAAATAGGGTGCCGCGGCAATCCACCACAAAAAACATATGAAATCCAAAAAGAACCTGACTCGATTCACCTACGAAAGCGCTGCATTTGAAGGCTGGCGCTTGTGCATCAGCCGTGCCGGCACCACCTTCACCCGTTACTTCCCTGACAAGAAGTTCGGTGGTGGCAAGAAGTCCTTGGCTGCCGCCGAGAAGACCCTGGCCGAGCTGAAGGTGATCATCGAAGGCGCCAAGCGCGTCGACAACAAACTGACCCCCACCACCATCAAGAAGGCTGAAAAGCTCCTTGCCGAGGCGGTCTAAAGCGAAAACTCCGGGATTTTGGAAATTTCAGGATTTGCGCCGTGCCTGATGCGCGACAAGTTCCGCCCATGCCGGACCTGAAAGCTTCCGTAATCCATTGGTTTCGCCGCGATCTGCGAATTGCGGATAACACGGCCTTGTGCCGCGCGGCGAAACCCGGACTTCCCGTTGTTCCTGTTTATATTCTGAGCGGCTGGCGCGGCGTCCATTCCTGGACGGGACCGAATCGCCAGCATTTCCTTTGCGGCTCGATGGAGTCGCTGGCCAGGAACCTCGAAACCCTCGAAGGCCGCCTGATCATCCGCAAGGGCAAGGCGGTTGACGAACTCCGGAAGCTCATCAAGGAGAGCCGGGCGGTGGCGGTCCATTTCAACGCCGACCCCGATCCTTTCGGGAAATCCGTGGAAAAGGCGGTGCGGGCGCTTTGCACGGAGCTCGGAGTGGAATGTCATGCTCATGCCGACTCCACGCTTCACGGGCCCGACGAGGTTTTGACCCAAAGCGCCCTGCCTTATCGGGTTTACACGCCTTACAGCCGTAACTGGCTCGGACTGCCGAAGCCGTCACCGCTCGCGAAACCGCCGGCGCTGCGGACTCCTGCGGGCATCAAATCGCTGCCGCTTCCCACCGTCGCGGTCTGGGGTCTGGAAATCCCGGCCACCCGGATCGTCAGTCCCGGCGAACGGTCCGCACGCGAGCGGCTGAAACTCGCGGTCACCGGAAAAATCCAGAACTACGCCGCGAAACGGGATTTCCCGGCGGCAAACGGCACCTCGCGGATCTCCCAGGACTTGCGGTTCGGCTTGGTTTCCATCCGCACCGTTTATGCGGAAGTGATGAAAGCCCGCGCCGCCGCCAATGTCGCGGGAAAGGCCGGAATCGACGTTTTCATCAAGGAACTGGCGTGGCGGGAGTTCTATTTCGCGATCCTCCACCATTTCCCCAACGTGCTCGACGAGGAATTCAACGCCGACTGGCGCGGGCTGCCCTGGGACGAGCCGGACGAGCGGTTTGAGGCATGGAAGGAGGGGAAAACCGGCTTCCCGATCGTCGATGCCGGGATGCGCGAGCTCAAAGCCACCGGATTCATGCACAACCGCCTGCGCATGATCACCGCGATGTTCCTCACCAAGGACCTGCACATCGACTGGAAACAGGGCGAATCGTGGTTCATGCAACAACTCGTCGATGGTGAAATCGCCTCGAACAACGGCGGTTGGCAGTGGTCGGCGGGCACCGGAGCGGACGCCGCGCCGTATTTCCGGATTCAAAACCCGTGGTCCCAAAGCGCCCGCTACGACCCGGATGGTACTTATATAAGAAAATGGGTGCCCGAGCTCGCGAAAACCCACCCGTCCCGCCTGCACGAGGCACCGAAGGACGGACGCCCCATCGCGCCGGGTTATCCCCTGCCCTGCGTGGATCACAAAACCGAGCGCGAGCGGACGCTGGCGATTTTCAAATCCCACCGCGCGGCCGGCCGCTGATCAGTTTCCCGCCTGCTTCATCAAGCGCCCGGCAAGTTCCTTGAGATCCTCCACCGGGATCGCGAAACTCTCCGCGCGGTTCGCCCGCGCGATGTTCATCCCGATGCAGCGCCCGTCGAGATCGAGCAATGGCCCGCCCACCACCGACCTGCTGCCGAGGATGTCGTGCTGCATCACCCGTGGAAATCCGCTGCGCCGCGGCGAATACTCGCCACTCATCTGATCGTTGCGGTTCATCTGGTCGGTGAACATCTCGCCGCGGGCGGCCAGCCGGACATCCACCGTGGTTTCCTCGCCCTTGCGGCGGTAGGTCATTTTCACCGTGCTGCCGGCCTTGCGGTCCTTGAGGATTTCCGCGATGTCCTCGATCTTTTTCAGTTTCTTGCCCTCGATGGCTACAATCACGTCGCCCTTCTGCAAGCCGGCCTCCTTCGCGCCGCTTTTTTCATTCACCGCGTCCACTTCGAGCAGTTTCGACTTCCCGTTCAACACCACCCCGAGCGCGGCACCGCCGCTTGCCGGAATCTCGCGGGTTTTCGCGCTCACGATCCCCGCGAGCAAGCGCCTCGCCGTGCGAGTCGTCGCGCCGTTCGCCACCACCCAGGTCCCCTGCGGCACCTCACTCGTCGGCGCGTAAACTACTGGCACCAACCCGCCCGCTTCGATTTTCAAAAGTGCGACGTCCCAGGACGGGTCCACCGCCAGCAACTTCACCTCGCGGTATTGCGTCTGGTCCACCGTCACCGCGAGCGCCTTCGCGTCGATCACCTCGCTCGCTTTGGTCAAAATGTGCCCGTCCGCGGAAATCACCACGCCGTAGCCGATCTCCTTCCGCCCATCCAGCATCACCGCGCTTGATGTTTGCAGGACCTGGCGCTGCGCTTCGAACGCCGCCACCACCGCCGTGCCCGTGGTCCGATAGGCGGAATCCAGACTCTGCTGCGCCTGCGCGGAAAGCACCAGGCCGACGCTTGCGATCGATAAAATCCAGTTAGCGTTCACCGAGATTGAGGGTAAATGTTTTGGCTTTGCCGCCGCGTTCCGTTTCGAGATTGAGTTCGTCCCCGGCCGACATCTCCTTGAGAAGCTCCTGCATCTGCCCGCGTTTCTCCAAGGCCACGCCGTTCATTTTCAACAAGACATCACCTTCCTTGATCCCCGCTTCCTGGGCCGGACTCTTGTCGCCCACCTTCGTCACCCGCAGGCCGCCCTCCGTCCGGGACTCCGTCGCCAGGCCGAGGAAACCGTTCCCCTTCACCGGCTTCTCCGCATACGGCCCCTCGCCGATGAACTCCGCCTTCAGCATTCCCTCCCAGTTCGTGATGAACTCCGTCATCGGCACGTGCATGTTCACCTGCATCTGCTGGCCCACCCGCGAGTGGATTCCCACCAGCTTCCCTGTCAGATCGAACAACGGCCCGCCCGAATCACCGCCGATGAGCATGCAGTCGGATTGAAACGTCGCGTTGGCGATCCTTACCAACCGGCCCAGCCTCACCACCGATCCGCGCTCCTTGTCGAAGCCGCCCGAGTGCCCCAGCGAGAACACCCAGTCTCCGAGCTTGGTCGTTTCCGCCCGGTCGATTTCCACAAACGGATAGGTCCCCGGCTCCGTGATCCGGATCATCGCCGCGTCCTTGTCCGCCACCAAGCCCAGCGTTTCCGCCTTCAGCCGGGTGCCGTCCTCCCGGACCACCGTCACCTTTTTGTTCACTCCCGTCGCCACGTGTGCGGCGGTTAGAACCAGGCCGTCCGCGGAGACGATCACTCCGGTCCCCGAGCCTTCCGAAATCTCGATACACACCGTCGCCGCCCGCGCCTTGGGCAGCGCGTCGCCCACCGCCTTTTGGATGGTTTCCAGGTCCTTGCGGCTTTCCGGCGCCTTCAGGTCGTTCACGTAAACCCGACCCTCTTGGGAAAACGCGCACCACGGCAGCAGCGCCAGCATCGGGAAAATCCTTGAGAACTTCATCACGTTGGTTGAGCGGCAAGCTACCGGCATCCTGTCTTTCCCGCAACTCATGGCTGCGCGATCCTGCGAAATAATCCGATCCATTC
>JBFZFJ010000479.1:0-4367 GCA_041306405.1 Verrucomicrobiales bacterium
CCCACCCAACCGGATGCTCGGATGGCGGAATTGGTAGACGCGCTAGACTAAGGATCTAGTAGGGAAACCTGTGGAGGTTCGAGTCCTCTTTCGAGCACTTTTTTTGGAGATGAACCAGGGAGCCTGCAAGGGCTCCCTTTTTCGTGCCGTGATTCCCAGGGTCTTCGGTCTGGCATCCAACGTTCCTGCCACTACCGGGCGGGCGCTTTGTTGCTTTTGCCGCCACCCCGAGACCGATGACCGGAAATCATACCCAAAGGCATCGACATCCGGCGAGGGAGACGCAAGCCTTGGCTCTGTCTTCATTTCATTCAGAATCTTCCCACCATGTCCTGGCAATCCTACAACCAATCGCTTCTCCGCTATCCGCAACACGGATTCTCCCTCGATCTCTCCCTGATGGACATCGAGCCGGGCTACGTTTCCGCGCTGCAGCCGCAAATCATCAAAGCGTTCGCCGACATGGTCGCCGTCGAGGCCGGTGAGATCGCCAACCCCGACGAGGGCCGCATGGTCGGCCACTACTGGCTGCGCAACGCCGATCTCGCGCCGACCGAGGAGTTGAAAAAGGCCATCACCGAGCCGATCGCCGCGCTCAAACATTTCGCGGAAAAAGTCCACACCGGCGGAATCACCCCGCCATCCGGCGGAAATTTCCAACAAGTCCTGCTCATCGGCATTGGCGGCTCCGCGCTCGGCCCGCAGCTCGTCTCCGAGGCCATCGGCCAGAACGCCCGGCTGCCGCTCCATTTCTTCGACAACACCGACCCCGCCGGCATGGACGCCGTCATCGCCAGACTCGCGAAGACCGGACTCGATAAAACCCTCGTCCTCGTCATCTCCAAATCCGGCGGCACCGCCGAGACCCGCAACGGGATGCTCGAAGCCAAGGCCGCGTATGAAGCCGCCGGCCTCGACTTCGGCCGCCACACCGCCGCCGTCACCGGCACCGGTTCCAAGCTCGACCAATACGCCGTCGCCCACCACTTCATCGCCCGCTTCCCGATGGAAGACTGGATCGGCGGCCGCACCTCCGTGCTGTCCACCGTCGGCCTCGTCCCCGCCGCGCTGCAAGGGTTGGACATCGACGCCATGCTCGCCGGAGCCGCCGCGATGGACGTGGAAACCCGCAGGCATGACGCTTCGAAAAACGCCGCCATGCAGCTCGCCATCGCCTGGCACAGCGCCACTAACGGCAAGGGCGAGAAGGACATGGTCGTCCTGCCCTACAAGGACTCGCTCGTCCTGTTTTCCAAGTATCTCCAACAGCTCGTCATGGAGTCGCTCGGCAAGGAGCGCGACCTCGACGGCAAGGTCGTCCACCAAGGACTCGCGGTTTACGGCAACAAAGGCTCCACCGACCAACACGCCTACGTCCAACAGCTCCGCGACGGCGTGAACAACTTTTTCGCCACCTTCATCGAGGTGAGAAAAGGCCGCTCCGGTCACAGCATCGAAGTCGATCCCGGCACCAGCACAGCGGACTACCTGCAAGGTTTCCTGCGCGGCACGCGCAAGGCGCTGCATGGCGCCGGCCGCAAATCGCTCACGATTTCCATCCCCGAGGTCACGCCCTTCCAGCTCGGCCTGCTCATCGCCCTGTTCGAGCGCACCGTTTCGTTCTACGCCTCGCTCGTCAACATCAACGCCTATCACCAGCCCGGCGTGGAAGCGGGGAAAAAGGCCGCCGGCGCATTCCTCGAAACCCTGACCAAAGTCCGCGGCCACCTCACCGCCTCCGCCAAGAACGCAGCGGATATCGCCACTGAAATCGATGCCGACCCCGAGGACGTCTATCACTGCCTCACCCACCTCTCGGCGAACGGCGAAGTCCAGATCTCCATCGGCGCAAGTCCGGCGGACGACAGCTTTCAACTCTGAGCCGCTCCGGACCTCAGTGATCGAGCTTGAGCTTCTTCAGCTTGGGCTCGATGACGAACCGGCAATACGGGTTCTTCGACTTGTTCTCGTTGTAGTAATTCTGATGATAGCTCTCGGCCGGATAGAAGTCCGCAGCCTTGGTGATCTCCGTCACGATCGGATCTTTGAAATTCGCCTTGGCGGCTGATTTCGATGCCTCCGCGACTTTCTTCTGCTCCTCCGAGTGATAGAAAATCGCCGAGCGGTACTGGGTGCCGGCGTCGTTGCCCTGGCGGTTGAGCGTCGTCGGGTCGTGGAGGTCCCAGAACCAGGCGAGCACCTTCTCGTAAGAGATTTTCTTCGGGTCGAAAACCACCTGCACGACCTCCGCATGGCCGGAGTCACCGTCGCAGATTTGCTCGTAAGTCGGGTTCTTCACCGAGCCACCCATGTAGCCGGAGGTGGCGGAGTAAACGCCGTCGAGCTGGCGATAGGCGGCCTCGATGCACCAGAAACAACCGGCGCCGAGCGTGGCGGTTTCCGCACCTGCGGGGACTTCGGGCATCTTGGCGGCTTGTTTGTCAGCGGGATTCATGGCTTTTTCGGGTTCGCAGGAAGCGAGCGTGGGAACGAGGAGCAACAACGAGAGCGCGAGTCGGCGGTTCATGCGGGTAGGATACGTGAGAATGAAATTTGTTCCCGAAAAGATTCGTCACCACTCGATGCCGACCCCTTCTTCCGGAATGAGAACCTGCTCGCTGATGCCGAGACGGTCCGCCTCCATCAGCAGCCGTTCGACGGGCTCGTGGTGCGGCTCGTTGCCTAGCGGAAACGTCCCGTAGTGCATCGGGATGAGCGCCTTCGCCCCGAGATCCGCGAACGCGCGGACGGCCTCCTCCGGGTTCATGTGCACATCGCGCCCGCTCGGCGACTCGTAGGCGCCGATGGGCATGAGCGCGACGTCAATTTCGTAGCGCTTGCCGATTTCCTTGAAGCCCTCGAAGTAAGCGCTGTCGCCGCAATGAAACACGCTCTTGCCGCCGGCGCGGACGATGTAGCCGCCGTAGTCGCGGTGGACGTCATGAATGAAGCGCGCGCCCCAGTGATGGGACGGCGTGTGGATGATTTCGAGCTCGTCGAAACTCAGCGCATCCCAAATCCTCATCTCGTGGGTAGCTGGGAAGCCAAGCCGCTTCACGAGCGAGCCACTGCCCATCGGGACCACGATTCCCTCGCGCGCCTGGAGGATTTTCAAACTCGGCTTGTGCAGGTGGTCGAAGTGCGCGTGGGTGACCAACACCAGATCCACCTCCGGCACGCCGTGCAGGTTCAGCCCCGGCCGACGCGAGCGCTTCACCGGGCCGTGCCACTTCGCCCAGTTCGGATCGACGATGACCGAGTGTCCGGCGAACTGCAGGAAAAACGACGCGTGCCCGATCCAAGTGATCCGCACCTTGTCCAGATCCGGCGGCGCGAGCACCGGCTCCAGCACGTCGCCATTGCTCCGCTGAAACATCCCCGGCACGATCCGGTGGCGGAGGAATTTAAGGTTCCTCGCCGGCCAGCCCTTCTGCGGCAGCAGGCCGGAATACCTCGCGGGCATCGGCTCCATCGGTGAGGGCTTTTTGTCTTTCACTGTTGCTTGAAATTAGCGGACGAAACGCGGGCGCGCATGGAAAACCTCAAATTCATTTTCCGTAAGCCGCCGCGATCTTCTCCGCCCAGTCCCGCGCCCTCTCCGCGAAGCTCCGGTCATCCCCGGCATAGAGGATGCCGCGGGAAACATTGATCACGTCCGGCGCGCGGCGCGCGGCGGCGGCGAGCGAGGCGAGGTCGCCGCCCTGCGCGCCGAGTCCGGGAACCAACAGCGGCGCGTCCGGCATTTTCTCCAAAACATCCGCCGCGTTCGTCAGGCCGACGACGTAGCCGACATCCGTGGCGCGGCCCTCGTCCTTCGCCCGCTCGCCGAGCGCGGTGACGAGTTCGAAAACCGAGCGCCCGTCCGCAAGTTTCTGGCGCTGGAAATCCGCCGAGCCGGGATTCGAAGTCACCGCGAGCAGATAGATCCCCTTCCCCGCCCAATCGAGAAACGGCTCGATCGAGTCATAGCCGAGAAACGGATTGAGCGTCACCGCATCCACCTTCCAGCCGGCGAAATAGCCCTGCGCGTAGTATTTCTGCGTCTCGCCGATGTCGCTGCGTTTCGCGTCCAGAATCACCGGCACGTCTTCCGGCATCCCGCCGAGCAGCTCTTCGAGCAGGCGGATGCCCTCGATGCCCATCGCCTCGAAATACGCCATGTTCGGCTTGTAGGCGGCCGCCCACTGCGCCGTTTCCTCGACGACTTGTTTGAGAAAATCCCGCGCCGCCGCCGCGCCGCCGTCCCCCGGTCGAGGATCAAGCCCGACACAAAGCCGGGACCCGGTTTTTTCAATCCGTTGCTGAAGACGTTCCGCGTAGCGCATGCCCGGAAGTAGCGGCGATCACCGGTCGCCGTCAAATCACAA
>JBFZFJ010000480.1:0-6627 GCA_041306405.1 Verrucomicrobiales bacterium
GCGCTAACGCCGCTGTTCGCGCAACGCAACATCGGCCGCCGCAACTCGATCGCTCGGAAGCGCGCGTTGGCGAAATGCTGGGCCGCCGCCGGGGACTCCTTGAACCAGCCATCGTTGGTCACGTTGATGATCACCTGCGGCCCCGGCCGGGTGAATTTCCGGACCAGCCTGCCCACGGTGTCCTCGAAGCAGACCGTGGGGATCGCGCCGATGACCGTCCCGCCCGCGGGGATCGGCAGCGGCTCGACGGAATCACCCGGCGTGAAGGAGCCGCCGAATTCCACGCCGGCCTGCTGCTCGTAGATTTTCTTCAGAAACGGGATCGAGTCCACGAACGGGATCGTCTCGCCGAAAATCACCAGATGCCGCTTGCGGTAGGTCTGGAGTTCGTCTTCCGGCGACATCACCGCGATGGAATTGTAGGCGCGGCCCTTCGTTTTCATCACCAGCTGGTCGCCGGATTTTTCCGCCTCCAACTCGTTCACGCCGTAGATGAGCGAAAACGGACCCGCGGTGCGGACCTGTGAGATCGTGTCGAGGTTGATCTGCCAGGTCCCCCACTCGCCGGACTCCGTGCGGAGAATGCGGCCCGTCAGCGCGCTTTCCGGCCACATCACCCAGTCCGGCCACTTGGGGGAAATTTCGCCCTGCGGCGACTTCAGCGCATCGAGCGCTTTCAGGGTTTCGTCCTCATACGCCTGGTGGACCTGCAGGTCGGTCCACAGCACCCGCGCCGCGTCCTGCGGGATGTTGATCTGCACTAACATCGTCTTCAGCCGCACCGATTCCGCGCGCGCCTCGCTGGCGATCCGCGCCCTGCCATAGCCATACATGGAAATCACCAGCATGCCCGCGACCGCCAAATCCCAGCGCATTCCGGGCTGCCGCCGAATCAACTGCCGGCCCGCTTGTGCCACGACCGACTGGAAAAACACCAGCATCAGCGAAAGCCCGGTCACGCCTAGCAGATCCGCCGCCTGCGCCATCACCCGCGCCTCGTGGAAGGCCACGCCCAGCCCGTTCCAACCGAAGCCCGTGAACAACCAGCCCCGCAGCCACTCCAACCCGGCCCACACCGCGCCGAGACAAAATGCCACCCGCAGGCTCGCCCCGGCACTTTCCGCTTTCCCGAGCTTTGCCGCAAACGCCCCGAACAATCCCCAGAAAATCCCCAGATACAAAGGCAGCAGCACCATCCCGAGCGGCGACACCACCGCCAGCCACCGGAGCTGGATCAGGCAACACACCACCCCCGCCAGATACCCGAGCGCGAATCCCTTCCAGCCCGCGCGTCTCCCCTCAACCAGGCCTAACGCTATCAGTAATGGCAGCATCGCCACCCACGCCAGCGCCGATAAATCAAACGGCGGAACCAAGCCCGCCACCAGCAAGCCGCTGAGCACCGCCGCCGCGATCCGCATCCATCCCGAGCCGTTTCTCATGCCGCGAGCATCACCGGACACCGCCGCTTGGTCCACTGCGAATCAATCATTCCCGCCTTCGGAAGTTTCCGCGAGCAGGACAAGCGCGCGCAGCACCGCCGCTTCCAGGCTCGGCTGGATATTCTCCTCGCCGATGTGGCGATGGAAATCCGCGCGCGCCATCAACTGCGCTGGCTGGTCGCGAATCCCGCAGAGAACCAGCGTTTTCCCCGCCGCCTTGAGTTTGACCGCGAGATTCTCCAACGCGTGCAGCCCCGTGCCGTCGATGGCGTTCATGTTCCGCAAGCGCAGCACGACCACTTTTGACAAGCCGTCGATCCGCTCCTCGATAAGCGAAACCTTGTCGGTCGCGCCGAACAAAAACGGCCCGTGAATCCGGAAAACCGCCACCCCTTCCGGGATTTCGTTAGTCTGCAGGCTGTGCGCGAAGCCTTTGCGGATGTATTCCGGCGTGACCTCGGAGACGGTCGTGGTCGTCGTCACCCGCCGGATGTAGAGCAGCCCCGCCAGCATCATGCCGGCGGCCACGGCGACTGTCAGATCGGCGAAGACCGTTAGTAAAAGCGTGATCAGCCACACCGAGGCGTCCGCCTTGCCGAGTTTCAGGATCGAGGGGATTTCCGCCCACTCGCCCATGTTCCAGACCACGATCATCAGGATCGACGACAACAGGCACAGAGGAATGTGTTTCGCCAGCGGCGCGGCAAACACCAGAATCGCCAGCAGCGTGAGCGCGTGGATCATCCCCGCAACGGGCGTCTTCGCCCCCGAGCGGATGTTGGTCGCGGTGCGGGCGATCGCGCCCGTCGCCGGCAGGCCGCCCACCAGTGGCGAGAAAATGTTAGCCATGCCCTGCGCGAACAACTCCACGTTCGGGTTGTGTTTGTCCCCGCTCATCCGGTCGGCCACGGTCGCGGAGAGCAGCGACTCGATGGCTCCGAGCATCACGCCCGCCATCATCGTGCACATGAAGAGCCCGTCGATCCCGTGTTTCGCCACGATGCCCGAGATCACGACCACGAAGGCCCCGGTCGGTCCGCCGATCTGGGTCATCGAGCCGCCGAGTGCGGAAATCAGAAACCCGGCGACCACCGCGCAATACAAGCCCGACTGCGGCGGCACGCCGGAGGAAATCGCGAAGGCCATCGCCAACGGCAGCGCGACCAGCCCCACGGTGACCCCGGCCACCAGATCGCTGCCGAATTTCCGCCAGCTGTAATCGCGCAGCGCGAGAACGGATTTCGGCAAAAACAACGATTGCCGCGGCAGTGTGAGGACAAATTCATGACAGAGGATCCGCAAGGCGTCCGCCGACCGAGCCCGGCCGTCACCTGTGCTGCCGGAAACTAGAATTTCCCCGCAGAAAAGCCAGAGGGAACCCAGGCATCCGATGACGAACCAATCCTTTCTTGAATTTTCAGAATTTACTGAAAATATGAGGCTCGTGCAGGACAAACCAGCGCTGAGCCCCGAATCCAAAAACCCGCCGCCGCGCCAGGTCGGCCCGTATGTCTGGCTCTGTCTTGCTGCGGGACTCGCGTCGGTTCTCTATCGGGTGCTGGTTCTGGGACAAAAGGAGCAGAGCGCGCTGATGTTCATCGGGCTTCCCACGGCGCTGGCGATGTTGATCACGTTCCTGCCGAGGTCCTCCAGCGCCACCGGCATGATCATGAAAGGGATCAGCCTCTTCCTTCTGTTACTCGGGATTTTGTTCATCGAGGGCTTTGTCTGCATCCTGATGGCCGCGCCGTTTTTCTATGCCCTTGGGATTCATCGTCGGAATTTTCGCCTACAAGGCGAGGGCGCGCCGGGAGTTTGAAAAGCGGTTCCGACTCATGGTTTTTCCCGCGCTGGTGCTGATGAGCCTGGAGGGTGTGACAGGCCTGCTTTCCTTCCCTCGGGACGAGGTCGTCACCGTCAGCCGGGATGTGGCCCTTGCTCCCGCAGCCGCCTGCGCGCAGCTCGCCCGCGGCCCGCGGTTTGTCCTCTCCGAGCTGCCGTCGTTTTTGAAACTCGGGTTTCCCGCGCCCCACCGGATCGACGGCGGCGGGCTGGAGACCGGCGACAAGTGGCTCATCCACTTCGCCGGCGGCGAGGGGAAACCCGGCGATCTATCAGCGGAAGTGGTCGAGAGCGGACCGGACCACATCCGCGTCGCGCGGGTCGCGGACACCAGCCACATCGCCCATTGGCTGGATTGGAAAGACGCCGCGTGGAAGATAGAGCCCAGCGGAAACGGCAGCCGGGTGACCCTGACGATGCGCTACCGCAGGCTGCTCGATCCCGCGTGGTATTTCAAACCGATCGAACGCTACGGAGTCAAAAAAGCCGGCGAGTATTTCCTCGCCCAAACCTATAGAATCCCGTGACCCGCGAAGGGGCGATTCAGATAGCCTGCCTTTACGGCCCCCTCGCGGGCGCCGCATTGTTAGCCTGGTGGGTCCGCCCTGGGCAATGGTTGTCCACCGGACTGCTTTTCTCCCTGTCCTGGAACGCCGCCATGCTGCCATGGCTCGACGCCCTCGCCCGGGCGGCGGGACTTTGGGACTATCATTCCCAAGCGCCTGCTCTCGGCGGGATGCCACTGGCGCTCTATTTCGGCTGGGTCATCGCCTGGGGGATTTTCGCGCCCCTGCTTGCCCACGCGCTTGACGGGCGCGTGTGGATCACGGCGGCGGTCTTGATCGCCATCGACCTGCGGGTGATGCCGGAAATGAGACCCGTGCTCGAACTCCATCCGCTTTGGTTTGCGGGTGATTTCCTGATGGCGGCGTGCCTGCTAGTCCCCTCGCTTTTCATCTCGAAATGGACGGCGGCGCGCACGCACGTCGGGCTCCGCTGCGCCATGTTAGCCCCGGCGTTCGGCGGGATATTTCTGGGCATTCCGCTGCTCGTCGTCTGCGGCGACCTCACCGGGATCATGGCTCGCTGGCATTCGCTCTCCGGGCTTTTCCAAGCCCTGTTTTTGTCAGCAGGATTAGCGCTCTCCGTCCCCGGACTGACCGCCCTGCGGGATCTGGCGCTCAGTGGTGGCGGCACGCCGGTTCCGCTCGACCCGCCCCGCCGCCTCGTGACGCATGGGATTTACGCCTTCGTCCGGAACCCGATGCAACTTTCCATGACTTCGTTGCTTCTGCTGGAATCCATTTTTCTCCTGAGTCCGTGGCCCGCCATTCTCGCTCTGATAGGCGTTGTCTATTCGGAAGGACTCGCGCGGTGGTCGGAAAACCAGAACATGCGGGATCGTTTCGGAGAGGATTGGCCGAGCTATCACGACTCGGTCCGGTCGTGGTGGCCCCGCTGGAATCCTCGGATCGGAGAGCCATGCGAACTCTGGCTGGATCAGCGGTGCGGCCCCTGTTCCGAGGTCGCGCGGTGGTTCCAACTCCGCCACCCGCACCGGCTCGAGCTCCGCGATGCAAACGCCTGGACCGGCCCGCCACTGGTCCGCGTGACCTGGCGTCATCCATCGTCCGGGCGCCGCGAGAGCGGGGTCCGGGCCATCGCGATGGCGCTGCAACACCTTAGCCTGCCGTGGGCGCTCATCGGCTGGGTCGCGGGGCTTCCCGGCATTTCCCACTCGCTGCAAATCTGCTTCGACGCGGCGGGGACAGCAAAGCGTTAGGCAGGCGCGATGCCTGGTTTCAACTCCAGCCTTTGCTCCACGCATTGAATTCCGAAGGCCTGAGCCGGTAGCGCGCGATGTTTCCACCATGCAGGCAGCCGAGCTCGGTTTCCACGACCTCGATGAACTTGGAACGCTCCGCCTGCGGAATGACCCTCTCCGCCTCTGCGGCGATCCACTTCGTGGCGGCGCGTTTGTCCATCACTCCCAGCACGACCTCCCGCACGAAACTCCCGATCGCCGCGCGATGACGCAGGCGGAAGGGATCGGGATCGCCCAAAGACTGCCGCACCGCCGAGTAGCGCGCACAAGACCGCCGGTAGGCCCAGGCAAAAACGTCACGCAGGTATTCGACGCGGTTCAACTCGTAAACACCTAGCAGCCCGCCGATATAATCATGCGAATCCACATCCACGAACGACAACGGACAAAGGTTATAGCGGATGAGCGGGATGTTCGCCGCCAGCCGCGAAACCCGCTTGTTGACGTCTTCGAACGGCTGCAAGTAAGGCAGGTGCACCATGGCGAAAAACGCCTGCTCGAACGGATTCCGCACGGCGGCGGCCTTCACCAGAATTTGCTCGAACCGCTCCTCGATTTGTTGAGGCACCTCCAGCGGATGAAAAACCGTCCCGCTGATCCCGACAGGCCGCGAACGCACGCGCCCGCTGGCCGCGGGATCGGGCAGCAGGTTGTCGGATAGCAGGGCGTGGAGATTGCAGATCGTGTAGCGGTTGAAATCAATTTCTCCCGCTTCTTCGGCCAGCATCTCGATGGCGGCCTTGTGGTTGAGGATCATCTGCGTTTCCTGGCTGGCTTTGCCCTCGGCGTCTTCGCCGAATTCAAGCAGCCGCTGGGTTTCTAGCAGCGAGTAGGTGTTGCCTTCCAGCCGGCTGGAGTTCCACGAGAGATCAATGAGCAGGCGGTCCATCACCTGCCGCATGTAGGTGCCGGCGGGAAGCGCGCTCAATCCCACCTGGCCGAGATCTTCGAGTTCTTTCCGCAAGCTTTCCGGCAGGTAAAAGGTGTGATTCGGCTGATAGGCATCGAGAAACGCTCCTTGATAGCCCACAGGTGTCCGCTGCGAAACGGGAAGTTGGATGACCGCGCGGATTTCCCGGGCGGCGGGTGACAGCCAGTCATTCCGGGTTTTGTAAACGGGCGGCTCTTCCCGCATCATGGAGGTCATCGGGAAATGATCGGGTTCCGGGACAAGATAACGCCGGGCGCGCCCCTGGCCTTTGGGCGCGAGGCGGTTTTCCGAGACGAGTTGGTCGAGCCGCCGCTGCAAGGTGCGCTTGGGGAATCCGAGTGCGGGTATTGCGAGCAGTTCTTTGACGGACGCGCCGGATGGTCGCGCCGCGATGATGCGGTGCAGATGATCCAATTCTTGGGCTGGAATTTGAAGTGGCACGATTATGATTTAAGTGACACGATAAGCGGATAATCGCGCCAAATCCGACACTTTTATGGCACGATTATACGAATCGTGCCAGTAAAATTTCCAATTTTTCCAAGATCATGCCACTTAAAAGCTTCGATTACGTGCAATGACTCGGT
>JBFZFJ010000481.1:0-5404 GCA_041306405.1 Verrucomicrobiales bacterium
CCCAACATCGTCATCATCCTCGCGGACGACCTCGGCTATGGCGGCCTCGGCTGCTACGGACAGACCCGCTACCAGACACCGCACCTCGACCGTATGGCGGCGGAAGGAGCAAAGCTCACGCACTTCAACTGTCCGGCGCCCTTTTGTGCGCCGACACGTGCGGCGCTCATGACGGGGCGCTATCCCATCCGCTGCGGCATGACGCAGAATCCGGCGCCGGATGGCGGGCCGGCGGCAGACGCGGTGGCATTGCCGAAGTCGGAGATCACTCTCGCGCAGATCATGAAATCGGCGGGCTATGCCACCGGGATGGTGGGAAAGTGGCATCTGGGGCACAAAGCGGGAGCACTGCCCACCGAGCGTGGCTTTGACGAATACTACGGCATCCCTTACTCGAACGACATGCGCCCCGTGCAGGTGCTCGATGGCACGCAGGTTGTCGAATACCCCGTCGTGCAGGCCACGCTGACGCGGCGATATACGGAGCGCGCTTTGGGTTACATGGAGCGAAACCGGCACAAGCCCTTCTTACTTTACTTGGCGCAGGCGATGCCGCACAAGCCGCTCGCCGCCTCCGAGGCCTTCTACAAGAAAAGCGGCGCGGGTCTCTACGGCGACGCGATGATGGAACTCGACTGGAGCGTCGGCCAGGTCCTGGCGAAGCTCAAAGAGCTGGGCCTTGATGAGAAAACGCTCGTCCTCTTCACCAGCGACAACGGAGCAACCTTCGGCGGCAGCACCGGCGGACTGCGCGGCATGAAGGGCAGCTCCTATGAAGGCGGCTATCGCGTGCCGATGGTCGCCCGCTGGCCCGGGCACATCCCGGCCGGGCATGTGAGCGCTCAACCAGCGGTGATGATGGACTTGTTTGCCACGGTGCTGAGCGTCGCGGACGCCGCTCCTCCGCAGGATCGGGTGATAGACGGGCGCAACATCCTCCCGCTGTTCACAGGCGATGCAAAAAGTCCGCACGAAGTCATCTTCGGCCAAGGCGGGGCCAAGCTCGCGACCGTGCGCGATGCGCGCTGGAAGCTGCACGTGCTCAAGCCGGGCATCGGCCATGCCAGCATCTTCAAGCCCGGCGAGACGTATGTCGATCCTCGTGGACCCGATGGCGTCACCATCCTCGCGCCGTATGAGCAAGCCCAACCCAGCGAGCATCCCGGCACGCAAACCGGCGACGCACCGAAGCCGATGCAGCTCTTCGACCTTGAGACCGATCCCGGCGAGCAGCGCGACGTGGCTTCGTTGCACGGCGAAGTGGTGCGACGGCTCAAAAAGAACTTCGACGAGCTGACCTCACAACTCAGCGAGCATCAGGCCCCATCTCCCGCCCTGCCCAGGAGCCAACCCGGCAAGTGAGCGCCGCCCAGCCAAATCCATCACCTCCATCACGAAGCCATGCGCCGATCTGCCTTCCTTGTCATTTTCCTTTCCGCGTTCCTCTGCGGTCAAATCTTCGCCACCGAGCGTCCCAACATCATACTCATCCTCGCCGATGACATGGGCTGGCGGGACCCGGCTTGTTTTGGCGGGAAAGCCGTGCGCACGCCGCACATGGATGCGCTGGCGGCCTCCGGCCTCAAGATGACGCGCTTCTATTCCTCCAGCGCGGTTTGTTCGCCCACCCGTGCCGCCATTCTGAGCGGGCGATACCCGTTGCGTTTCGATATCCGCAGTCACTTCCCGGATGACGAGTCGCACCTGCCACGCGGCGTCACCACATTGCCTGCTCTGCTCAAGCAGAACGGATACCAGACCGCCCACGTCGGCAAGTGGCATCTCGGCGGGCTGCATCTTAAACATGCCAAAAATCGCGCGGCGAGCATCCCTGGACCTCGCGAGCATGGTTTCGATCATTACCTTTGCCAAAACGAGGAGCCGCCGCTGCGGCCTCGCCTCGGCAAGGAGAGGCGGCTTTACACCGATGGCGGCACCTGCCTGCTGCGCGATGACACGCCCGTCACCGCGGACGATCCCTACTACAGGATGCACCTGACCGACATCATCGGCGCCGAGAGCGTGCGGCTGGTGGAGCAGTTTCACGCCGCGAAGCAGCCGTTCTTCCTGAACATCTGGCATCTCGTCCCGCACCTGCCCTATGAGCCGGGCAGCGAGCCACACTGGTCCAACACCGCCGCTCCGGGCATCAGCGACGACCAGCACCGCTTCCGGTCGATGATGGCGCACATGGACGCCACCGTCGGCGGGCTCCTGAAGAAGCTCGATCAGCTCGGAATCCGTGACAACACCCTCGTCCTGCTCACCAGCGACAACGGTGGCGTGTATGAGGGCGACATCGGTCCGCTGAAAGGCGGCAAGACCGACCTGCACGAGGGCGGCATCCGCGTGAGCTTCATCGCGTCCTGGCCGGGCAAGATTCCCGCCGGCGGCAGCAGCCCGACCATCGGCAACACCATTGATCTGCTGCCCACGCTCTGCGCTGCCGCTGACGTGCCGGTGCCCGCCCAGGCCCAGGTTGACGGAGTCAATCTGCTCCCGCACTGGCAGAACGGCACCCCCGTCGCCCGCGGCGGGCCGCTGCTCTGGCAGCTCGACCTTTATTCGAGGCTGCAGCGCCACTACCCCAAGCCCAAGCCCTACGCCACCGAGGCGGCGATGGACGGAAAGTGGAAGCTTCTTTGCCGCGATGCCCAGCCCCTGGAGCTTTTCGACTTGGAGGCCGACCTCGCCGAGACCACCAACCTCCTCGAAAGGCATCCGGAAGTGGCGGAGCGGCTCGCCCACAGCGTGCGCGCGTTCCTCGACGCCCCCCGCGACGCGAGCGGCATCACCAAGAAGGGGCAGGCGGGAAAATGAACGTGGCAAAAGAATCCTGACGCTTGCTGAAAACAGAGATGAAAACCACCCTCACCCTCCTCACCGCCTTGCTGCTCGCGCCGCTGGTTGAGCTGAACGCGGCCGACACAAGGGAACAGACCGCCCAAGCCCGCGCGGCCGCTGCACCTATCGTCAAGGACGGCCAGGCGGCATGCACCATTGCCGTTCCCGATAAGCCCACCCCCGCCGTGGAGGTGGCGGCGGACGAGCTGGTTCGCTTCGTCAGCAAGGCCACCGGTGTCAAGCTGCCGGTGGCGAGGGAGTCGGACCTCAGGGATGCGTCAGCAGGAACAGTCATTTCCATCGGGCCGACGCGCCTTGCGAAGAAGGCGGGATTGCTGGCAGACCCGCAAAACGGTGAGTTTTTTGCCGTCCGGTGGCAAGGCGACACAGCCTTCCTGCTTGGCAACGACAGTGTCACGCTGGGTGCCATCAAGGTCTGGCCCGGAGGAGGGAGGCGGCCGCCTGCGGGCCAAAGCAAAATGTTCCTTGGCAGTCTCGACGCCACGGTCTGGTTCATCGAAAACTGCCTGGGCGGAGGCTACCTGTTTCCTGGCGAGAACGGGACCAGCTACCCCTACGGTCGGTCGCTGGCGGCCATCCGTGCGGAAAAGGAACTCCGCACGCCCTACATCCTACGCACGCTGCGCAACTTTGCCGCAGGACCCGATTTTAGACGCATCGCCCCAATGGTGCTCAAGCCCCAAGTGCAGAGACAACGCGCAGCCGACGTCTCCCGGTGGATGTTCCTGCGTGGGCTGGGCTATACCCACGCCATGAACTCCGGCCACGCCTTCCCCGACTGGCATGAGAAGTACAAGGAGTCCGATCCGGACATCTTCGCCCGCTTTCCCGACGGCCACTGGGGCGTCGTCCCCGCGTCGCCTTTCTTCCAATACAACAATCCTGCGTGGGTCAAGTTCTGCGAGGCGAACCCCAAGGTAGCCCGCCTTACCCAGGAGGAAATGCGCAAGTTCTTCGCGGAACATCCGGAGAGCCTCACGTTCTGCGTGGCTCAGAATGACGGACGCGTGGACGGTTTCTGCGTGTGCGCGGAATGCAAAAAGATGGACGACCCGAAGGCCAGTGCGGTCCGTCTGCGCTACGCCCGGCAGACGGGGGAACGCTACGATTACCCCTATGTATATCTCACTGACCGCTACGCGAAGACGTGGCTCCGATTAGGCGAGGTCGCCGCTGCTGAATTTCCCGGCAAATACCTGATGGCCTACGCCTACGGCGTGCTGGACAAACCGCCCCTCAGCACCGCGCTTCCGAACAACCTTCTTATCCAATACGTCCCGACCATCGACCTGATGGGTCCCGCAAAGGACTGGACGAAGACCACACTGGGCACCTGGAATAGTTGGGGCAAAGCCGGCGCCCACCTGATCTACCGCCCGAATCTCCACTACGCAGGGGCGTCCCTGCCGCTGGTTTACGCCCGCCGCCTCGCCCGCGAACTGGCCCATTTTCACGCTTCCGGCCTCATGGGGGTCGATTACGACCAGCTCCCGGCCAACTTCGGCTCTCAGGGCATCAACCACTACGTCCTTTCCCGCTTGATCTTCGAGCCCGGCCTCGCTCCCGACACCCTTATCGACGAATTCTGCCGCAAGGGCTATGGCCCCGCCGCCGAACCCATGCGCGCCTACTACGCCCTGCTCGAACAGGAAACCGAACGCGCGATGAATGAACATTGGAAGACCTGGGGGAAGTCTTTCGCCGCCGCGCTGGATCAACCGGAAAATGTGGAGAAAATCGAAGCCCTTTTCCAAGAGGCCGTCAGGCGGACACAGGCGGATGGCGACGCCCGCGCACGCGTGGACATGGCCTTTGAGGCATGGAAATACGCACGCCTTTTCGCGCGAATTGGCACTCCCGAGACCAACAAGGCTCTCCTGGATTTCATGAAGGGGCACAAGAACTCGATAGTCCTGGACTATGTCTGGGTTGCAGACAGGGGGCTCATAAGCGGCCTCAAGACCGGCGAGATGAACCTCGCCTCCCACCTGCGCCTCATTAACGAGAACCGTGGCGTCGGGGGCACCGACAAGGGACCGGCCACCGACGGGCACTGATGGGACACCCGGATCAAAAGAGCCTACTTGCCCGCCACGCCAAACAATCACGGCAACATCCCCACGCAACTTCCGCCAAGGCCCCAGGAGACTGACATCAAGTAAACATCCCAGACCATGAACCCATACCGGCGGAAAACCATGAAACCCATCCTCACTTCCCTCACCCTCCTCACCGCCCTGCTGCTCGCGCCGCTGGCCGCGCTTCACGCCGCCGATGCCGCATCGGAATCGTCAGACCGGATCGTCAACGCGGGCGACTATGGCTTGAAGAACATCCCGAGTGACAGGTGGGACGCGAAACTGTTCCATGACAACCCTGACAGCACCGATGCCATCCAGGCCGCTTGTGATGCGGGTGCGGGGAGGACGGTTTACATCCCGGCGGGGCTTTATCGCATCACGAAACCCATCCGGGTGAAATCGGGAACACAGGTCATGGGCGCAGGCTTCTGCGCGACCAAGATATCGACGGAGAAGCC
>JBFZFJ010000482.1:0-5773 GCA_041306405.1 Verrucomicrobiales bacterium
CGCTCAGGCTATTCGGCGGGCCTTTTCCCAGCGGGAGATGCTGGACCATCAAACCGGTTCCAGCACACATCCTGCCGAACTCGCCCAAACGCTCACGGGCTTGCTGACTAACCGGAGCTTCAATTACCTGTCCCAAAAAAACGTATGTCATCTCCTTCCGGGCGTAAGGCAGAACCTACTGAAACAGATCGATAGAGGTGGGCCACTTCGCTTCTTTTTGCTGTACAACGGCGGCTACCGAGCTTCACCTTTTCCGGGAAGACTGTCGCTCCTATTTGAGCCCGACCAGACGGAACTGATGCTGTTGCATCAGGTCGCACTGCTGTCCGAAAGGGTTCGTGCGGTATATCCACCCGGCATCAATTTCTCCGTGGTAGTCAACAATGGCGTGGCAAACCGGGTGAACGACATCCCACTGTCCGCCACCGTCGGTTACGCACAGCGATTACGGCGCATGATCGCAAATCTGGACGCCTCGTCCAGCGTAAGCGTCCTGCTGCAGTCGGAGCTTACAGGTCAAGACTATAGCCTCCCTCAGAAATCCACTGTGGGCTTTCCTCCATTAACCGACGCCGGACATAGGGTCGTCGAACGGTTCCTTGGTCGCCAGTGCGCCCCTGCAGAGGCACAGCACCGTGCCGCACTATACCTCGAGGCCGAGGCGCAGTGGGCACAGGATCTAGCCCCCATCGTAGCCGATTCTTATGCACTGGTTCTGCGACAGGTCGCACATCCGAAGATGCTCTCCTTTCGGCCCTTTCCCGGTGGTGCGATCCGAATTCAGAACGGTAGTCTGGCCTTTCAAGAAAATGGACAGAAGATTGCTTGCCGTCTAATCACAACCCAGAATATATCGCAATTTTCAATCAATTGGTTTTCCTGTGTCTTTCCTTGGTCGGCAGAAGAAAATACCGCTCAAATAGCTGAGTGTATCAATGACTGAAGACCTCGTCTGGCATTCCTCGGGCTTTGCGTCCCCCGATAGTGCAACACTCAGAGAGTCTATCCCGAGTGCGCTACTTAGGGCTGCAAAGGTATGGCGTGATCGGCCAGCTGTCATGTGTGGCACTCAGACATACAGCTATAACGACCTTGCCTGTCGCGCTTCCAGCCTTTCCACGCAGATCGTTGAGGCCTACCCTGAGCGCGAACCGGTAGCGCTAGTGCAATCCGTAGGTTTCGATGCAGTAGCAGCCTGGTTCGCCTGCGCTATGGCGCGGCGACCAATGTTACTGCTTGAACCAGATCACCCCCCTGCGCGTCTACTGGACCTTATGAAAGCAGCAGGATGCAAGCTTGTCCTTTGCGACAGCGCCACGGCTCCGCTTGTAGGGCAACTGCCGGGAAGAAGGCTGCTAGTTCCAGACAATCGCCGGGGCGATCCGCCGGATGATGTGGGACTTCCTGCGGATCAGCCTGCTTTCATCTTTCCCACTTCAGGGTCGACCGGGACGCCGAAGCTCGTTGCTTACGCTGCGACCACACTCGCCGCTAAGGTCCAAGGCTCGATACTGCTCATGAGGTTGCAGAGCGGCGCACGCGTTGTGATCGCAGGCTCGCATGGCAATTATGGTTTCTTGCACCACGCTTTTGTTTTTCTCATGTCAGGTGGCACCGTTTGTCTCGCAGATGTGAAGGCGGGCGGTTTCCGGGCCGTGGTGGAGGCGATCTCCAGCTTTGATGCGCGACACGTGCGGTTCACGCCCTCTCTATTTCGCAAGATAGCACGCTGGCCACAGGCCACCGACGCACTGCTGTGCCTTGACGCGGTTCGGTTCTCTGGCGAACCGCTCCTCACCTCGGATCTAGACCTAGCAAAGTCGGTACTTCGTCCGGGATGCTTAATCCAAAATGTCTACGGAAGCACGGAAAGCGCTCTGTTCCTGTGGAGCAACGATGACCCCGCAGTTCTGCCTAAGGGGCCGACTGTGCCCGTTGGACGAATCTACCCGCTGTCGTCCTACGCTATCGTAGCGCGTGACGGCTTCGACACTTCCGACGGAACCGGCGAGCTGATCATCCGGTCCCCCGTCAACGCCCTGGGCGATTTCAGAACAGGCTCCCTCGACCGGGCACGATTTCCGCTGTGTGAAGGCAACCCGCAGGAAAGCATTTATACTACTGGAGATATCGTGCGTAGCCTGCCAGATGGCAATTTGCTTCACCTTGGGCGGACCGGACGGATGGTGAAGATCCGTGGATATCGTGTCTTTCTTACCGAAGTGGAAAACAGTCTTCGCAACATGCCAGGAATAACTGGTGCTGCCGTGGTCGAACGCACCGAGACAGATGACCCTGTACTATGCGCCTTTATCACAACCGATGAGAGCGGCGTCACCGTCGACGATGCACGCGCCTTTCTAAGATTGCGCCTGCCCGATTTTATGCAACCACGCCATGTAGCCGTAATCGACCGAATTCCCACTCTACCTGGGGGAAAGACAGATTACCAAAAATTGCTCTTACAGGTTCCAGAGGACTTGCGCGCAGCGTTTTACGTGAGTGACGAGGACGGCGCGTTCGGGAACCTAGTTCGTGTCTGGGACGGTCTATTATGGGACGGCGCCCATTCACACGATGCAGAGTTTTTGTCGCTCGGCGGCGACTCGCTCAAGCTTATGACACTTTCGCTTGAGGTGGAGCGCACCTTCGGCCAAACCTTTCCCCTTGAGGCTTTCCTGGTAGACAGCAGTTTGCGGAATCTCGCTGTACAGCTCGGTATAGAGCCTGCAACTCCGCCCACCTCCTTAGTCGCAGGATGTAACGTCAGGCTGGTATGGCCAAAGCGGCGCATTTCCCGCGGTATCGCGCTCGCTATGCCAGGTTGGGGGGGGAAGGCGATGGCCCTTCCCTTCGCACGGGCGGGCCTGTTCCCCAGACATGACCTGTGGGCTGCCGACTATCAGGCCACGGAAGGGCCAATGCAGGAGAACGGACGGTGGCTGCAATCCGCGCAACAAATTGCCTCGGGCATCACTCAAGGGACGATACCTACCCCTGACGTGATCTTTGGCTATTCCCTCGGCGGCGGAGTGGCGTGGCTTGTCGCGCGCTTGCTTGCCGGATCATCCTTTTCCCCGAAATTCGTGGTCATGGTGGACGCAGCTCCATTGCATAGACTGGGGGGCGTCCGCTGCAAAGAACTGCACGGCGCCCTCGCCAACAGCGCTAAAGCCAAGCTTCCACCCGTTATCCACATCCGGCGTGCTCCCTTCTCTGTCGCAGGTCTGCATCCGGCGAGCGTGGACCGATGGCAGGCTGAGGATCAAATCCGAATTCGGGTGGACCTACCAACGCTGGATCACCTCGAAATGTCACGCCATGACATGCTAGAATTAGTACAAGAACCTTTGGCAGCCTTCCTCGATGGCCAATATGGCGGAGATATTAAAATACCCAGGACATTAGCGCCAGAAATTTTCGGCGTTCGTATGTACCGTGCGATTACAGGGGACGTCACGGCTCTCGACAACGTGCTGACTTATCTGCTCGACCGCGAACCCAACTTCCGGTTTAACGCGGAGCACTTACCTGCGTTGTTGCTTGCGACTGCCTTATCAGAGGACCCGGACAGGGTCCCGGCGCTAGTCGATTTCGCGCTGGAGACGTGCCCAGCCTCACGAATGGTGCACTATATCTCGCAGCGGCTTCGGCGCGATCCACGGATGCTGTTCCCAAACCTACCTTCAATCATCACCAAGCCGGAAATGCGAACCGTCGAGGCTGCGCTTGTTCTATCCAAGCAGACTTCCAGTCCTCTAAGGGCGAGCCCCTTCCGGATAGCGGGCATGGCTATCGACGTTGCACAAGCCGTCCTGAGCGCGAAACGCGCCCGGATAGGATCCGCCCGGCCTTAGATGTTTAGTCCCGGCATTTGGTGGAGTGGGTTGAGGGTGAATCTTCGCGCTCGGAAGCCTAGCGCTGATCAATCCATGCTTTCAGTTTTTCGACGAAATGACGCTCAAGTGGCGGCCGGAGAAACCGGATATGGTCGCCCGGCACGTCGATCACCTCAAGTTGGGCGCCGACAACCGACCGCCAGGCTAATTTCGCATCGGCCGAGCCGGCCATTCCAGCCGCAACCATCACGCTGGGCACAGGGGTTTTCAACGGAGCAGGCCGATAGCTGACCCAAGCGAAGCGCCGCGCCTCGGAGAGGCTTTCAAAACCCGCCCAGCCCAGCAAACTGGCAGCGCCCCGTCTGGCCCAGGCCAAGTCGCCCCGTCTGATCAGCGGCCCAAGCACAGCGCGGGCTTCGGGCATGATCCTGCGCCACTGGGTTGGCGGGTCGAGCAGGATCAGTCCGGCGATAGGCACTCCGGCCTTTTGCAGGTGCCGCGTGGTTTCAAAGGCCAGCGTCGCGCCGGCGCTGAAACCGATCAGAATAGCGCCCTCGGCCGATCCATGGGCCATGATGCTCTGTGCCGCGTTGCGGCCCATATCGGTCAGCCGCGCAACCGCAGACTGGCCGCCCAGCTCAGCCTCGGACCGGACGACAGCGACGGCGCGCTGCCCCGCTATCTCGGTCAGCAGGGGGACCATATGCGAAACATGGCCTTCCTCGACCGGCAGGGCAAAGATGGTCTGGCACGATCCGGACCGGGACAGGATGCTGATAGGGCCGGCACTTTCCGGGGCGCTCAACAGCCTAGCGAGGCTGGCCAGGCTAAAGCCGTCAAACAGCGCCTCATCCATCCGGATATCGCGCCCAAACCGTTCCTCGACCAGCAGCAGGATCCGCATGGCATCGTGGGAATCGCCGCCGATATCCTCCAGCCGGGCATCGGCATGAAAATCGTCGCGCCTGATGATCTCTGACCAGATCGCGCGCAGCGCCGCGATCAACGCTGTTTCATCGCATGGCGCAGCACCCATCGTGTCCTGCGGCTGCGCAAGGGCGCGACGGTCGACCTTGCCGGTGCGGGTTCGGGGCAGCGCGCCATAGTGGAACAGTTGCGACGGAGGCTCGACCCCGCGGGTCTTGAGATAGCGGATGAGATCGGCCAGCCCGACGGGGTAATCGGCGACAAGATGCGCGCAAAGCCGGGGTTCGCCATCGGCACGAGTATAGCTCGTGACCATCGCCTCGGTGACTGCGGGGTGGTATTCGATGGCGGCCTGCACATCCCGCAGCAGAACCTGCGTGCCGCGGATCTTGACCAACCCCTTTTTCCCCCGCCTCCGGTCCGGTCACCGGCTCTTTCAACGCCCTTCATCCCAAAAGCAATTCCTTAGCAGTAAAACACTTGTTCAGCGGGAAAAATAAGGCGATCTTGCCATCAAGCGGCAGGCCACTTGGCGAATGTTTGGCAATGAAGCTAATACAGGACCAACAGATGGACTACTGCACCGCTAACCCTTTTGGCAATCACGGACGCAACGGTAGTTGCGGACTTGGAGCTGAGGGTGCGCGTACCCTTGTTTTCAAGGCGCCGACTGGAACCTGCCCACTGGAACCAGTGCATCGGACGGGAAGCGCCGACCGTCGCGTACCGCTGTCATGCTCCAAACTGTCTTTGCGACTTCCTGCGACTAAACGCAGGTCATGTCGATGACGATCATTCTGCCGGTTCCGCACGGCGATGGTGACGAGCGCCACCCCAAAGCCCCAAAAGAGTGCGTGACAAGCCTTCTGGCTATCCTAGACCAACGCGCTCAGGCTATTCGGCGGGCCTTTTCCCAGCGGGAGATGCTGGACCATCAAACCGGTTCCAGCACACATCCTGCCGAACTCGCCCAAACGCTCACGGGCTTGCTGACTAACCGGAGCTTC
>JBFZFJ010000483.1:0-4862 GCA_041306405.1 Verrucomicrobiales bacterium
GGTGCCTTTTGCCGATCCCTGGTGCCTCGTTATTGAAGTCTAGCCTGCCTCGTTTTCTTGCCATGCGAAATTAATACAGGGAAATGTATTTTCGCCTAGGATATTCTGCTAAATGGTATAACAGCATCACCGTCCACAGACAACCGCAAAACTTCTGGCGGATTGATCCGAGCGGAAACCGTGGTTTCAACAACGTGGCTACTGCTTGCATGGGGTTTCAGGGCTATTCCGGAAACAAGCCCGGCAATGGAATGAGAAAGAAAGACGATGGACCGATTGACTGTCAATCAGGAAGACTTCCAACAGAGCATCCCTTCCCTCTTAAAACATGCGCCTCCCACCGCGCTGTTGATCGACGAGTTCAAGTTTTCCCATCGCCACTGATAGTGGAGTCTTGCAGGTTGCCATCTCCGGATTCCGCCCCCTAAAACGCGGTCTCCCGGGTGGTAGAGCAAACCGAGGGGGATGCCTGGGTGGTGATGGCCCGTTCAGGGAATCTCCCACTTGTAGGGCGCGCTGGAGATCTTCTCACAGCCATCCGCGGTGACATGCACCACATCCTCGATGCGGCAGCCGCCCAGACCGCGATAATAGAGGCCCGGCTCGATGGTGATGACCATGCCCTTCTTGAGCTTTTGCGTGGCATTCGGGCGGACGGAAGGCCCTTCGTGGACCTCGAGACCAATGCCGTGGCCGATGGCATGGAAGAAACCTTCCGGCTCGCGGCTGTTCTTGACGGTCTTGTAGCCTTCCTTGGCGAAAAAATCCTCCACCGCCTGCTGGATCTTGCCGCCGGTCACCCCGGGTTTGACCAGGCTGATGCCGAGTTCGTGGCCCCGCTTGACGGTGCGCACCAGACGGCGTTGGGCATCGCTGGCGGTGCCCTTGAGGAAGGTCCGGGTCATGTCACCCCAATAGCCGTCCGCGACGCGGCGCGGGAAAATATCCACCACGATCAACTCGTTGGCGCGGATCGGGCCGGTGCCGGCGTTGTGACAGTCACAAGCCTGATCGCCAAAGGCGGCGATGGTTCTGAGCGCCACCGCGCCCTCGGCAAGGGTGGCCATGCTGATGATGTCACGCAACCGCTCGGAGGTGAGGACGCGGCCCTCGTGGACGAGCACGCCGTTGCGGATTTTCGCTTCGGTGAGGGTTTTGGTGACCGCGCGGTGGCCGGCGGCGCTGGCGCGGTTGCCCCTGCGCAGGGACACCACCTCGTCGGCGGTCTTGCACAGGCGCTGGGGAAACAGGTTGCCGTTTTCCGCCACCGTGATGTTCAGACCGGCGTCCTTGAGCTTGAATGCCAGGCCGGCGGGAAAACGGGACCCCACGTGGAACTCGCGGATGCCATGAATCTTCGCCAAATGCTGCACCACTTGGCAGTCGTCTGCCACGGTGCCCTTCGGCAGCTTGAATTGTTTCGCCGCGCCGTCGCGGATCTCGGACAGCAGCAGCACCGCGTCAAACGAGGACTCGTTCTCCATCCGGCCGAATTCCATCGGCACGGCCAGGCCGAACTTCTTGTTGCCGATGGTAAAGGCGAGATACGGATCGCTGGCTGAAAACCGGCTGAAATACAGCATGTCCGGATCTGCAGAACAGGCGTGGAAAAGGAGGGATGACGGGGAATTCCGGGTGGTTTTTCCCAGAGAAGAGGATCGGCGTTTGATCATGGATGTTCGGAATTGGAAGAAGTTAAAAGCGAAAGAAGTTTTGCACGGACGAACCAGCAAATAAATCGCCCCGTCCAAATGAACGGTCGGCGTATCAATCTTGGAGACGCCCCCATCCCGGGAAAACCCATTAACCCGGGATGGGAGACGCTCCGTAATCGCGTGCTGCTTTCCGGCAGGAAAGACGCCTGCGACATCGCCGCGACATCATTCGTGCACCGGTGAACCTCACGCCTGATGAAGGCAGGGGGCGACTTGCAGGGCAAGATGTTTTGGACGCCGTTATGCGAAAATCTAGCGCTCTTTTGCGTCAATCCCGACCTTGGACTTGCGCGCGAGACGTTGCGCCCCAATTTATTTCACAGACTTCTTGATCCAGCCAGAAACCCGCCATCCCTTCAAATCCTCACGGCCTGCGCCCTAGCCCCCCATGAAACGCCGCCGTTTCGCCGCCTTGCCTTTGCGCTCAAGGCGTGAGAGCTTTTTCCCCAGCATGACCTTCCGCTCCATCACCTGCGCGTTTCTCGCCATCCCGCTCGCCCTGTCCGCCGAGGAAAAACCCACTCCCGGAGCTTTGCCGGGTGCGAATACACCCAAGTCGGAAGCGGCGGCAAAGCTGTCACCCGAACTGAAAGCCGCGCTCGAAAAACTGGCCATGCCGGGCGTGAAAATCAACGTCGAGCAGTGGTGTGTGGACGTCGATGCCCGCGTCTGCCTGACGGAGGGCATGCTCGAACTGATCGCCTGCACCAAGAACACCAAGGAGCACGAGGCGATCATCGCGGTCGAAGCCAAGCCCAGCCACATTCACACCGCGCTGCTGTTGTTGCGCTCCAAACCGGGCAATCCAGCGATGCAGAAGGCGCTCGATCCCGAAGGCACGCGGTTCATTTCAATCCCGCCCAAGGGCAGCGCGGTGGGCGTTTTCCTCGTCTTCAAGGATGCGAACGGCAAGGACGCGGAGCACCCGATCAGCGATTTCATCACCTCGGCCGACACGGAAAACGAAACCGGCCGCACCGCACCCGGCGAAGGCGCCAAGCCCGTGAAATTCCCGACCCACACCTTCCTGTTCGCCGGATCCATTCTCGACGGAAAAGCCGGAGAGCCCCGCAATTACCTCTGCGACCAGAGCGGCAACGTCATCTCCCTCGCCACCTTCGGCGACGAACTGCTCTGCCTGCCCGGCATCCATGAACATGCCGACAGCCTGCGGATGTGGCAGGTCGATGGCGAAAAGCTGCCCGCCATCGATTCGAAGATCACCCTGCGTCTCCGCCCGCAAGCGATGCCGCCGGCTGACGCGGCAGAAGGGCAATAACCACTCACTTGACCGATGTCAGAACCGCTTCTAACTCAGGAGTTGTGATCCTCCCATCGTTCCGCCCTCATGAAAAAACCCTTGTTTCCGACCACTGTTGCCATAGTTGCCTGTCTGGGCCTCGCCACTTCAATGGCGTTCGCCCAGACCCCAGCCCGCAAGGCGTTTGGCAAAGGAAACCCCTTTACCGTCGAAGAACTTCCGGCCGGAAAGCTCCAAAGCCAGCTTCCGAAGCTCAGCCCCCAGGCGAGGGACAAAGCGATCAAGTGGCTGCACACGTTTGACTTCAGTGCCTTCGACGCCGCGGAGCACCTCCGCGTGGACGATGGTGGCGGCATCTTCATCGTATGCCCTGACAGTCACGGCAATTGCGAAGGTCATTCACACGGACCCGCTGCGCCCGAGGCGACAAACGACAGCCCGACCGCAACCGGGAACACCACCGAGGCGCCTGCCGACACCACCGAACCACCCGTCGCCTATGCCGCCGTGCCCGTGCCGGTCGGCTCTCCTCCCGCCTACAACTCCAAGCCCGGAGCGACCCGACACATCTATTTGGACTTCAACGGCGGGATCGTTTCGGGGACGGCTTGGAGCACGACGGCTTACGATGTCAAGGTCTGGTCCCAGGATACGGACAGGACGACCTTCAACGATGCGGAGCAGACGTGGATGCGGCGGATTTATGAACGGGTGGCGGAGGACTACGCGCCCTTCGACGTCAACGTGACCACGGATACCGCCTATGACCCGGACAACTACACCGGCAACAAGGACTTCGTCGGCTGGCTGATGATTTGTGAAACCACCGACAACAGCGAGGTGCAGCTACCCCACTTTGGCTATGGTGGTATCGCCTACGTCGGTGTTTTTGGCAACTCCACCTACTCTCCTACCTATCAGCCTGCCTGGGTGACCAGCACCAACGGCGGTGGAAACGAAGCCATCGTTGCCGAAGCCGCCTCGCATGAGATGGGTCACAACATGGGGCTCTCCCATGATGGCACATCCACACAGGCCTATTACGGCGGACATGTCGCGACGACATCCGCCCCATCCTGGGGCCCCATCATGGGCACCGGCTACAACCAAAACGTCTCACAGTGGTCCAAAGGAGAATACTACAATGCAAATCAGCTGCAGGACGACCTTTCAATCATGAGCGGCAGGATTCCTTACCGGACCGACGACCATGGAGACAACTTTGCGGGCGCCACGGCAGTGGTCGCCACAAACAACGCGATTTCCCAGAAGGGTATTGTCGAGACCACCAATGATCCGGATGTCTTTTCATTCACCACGGGGGTGGGAGCCATCTCCTTTACGGCAAACCCCTACCGCTGCGACGCCGATACCTGGGGCGGCAACCTCGACGTCATTCTTGAACTCTATGATAGCTCGCAGACCCTCATCACCTCCAGCAATCCAGCCGCCCTGGCAACCGCTTCCATTTCGACGACGGTCGCCGCCGCAGGCACCTATTACCTGGTTCTCAAACCTTCCGCCGCTGGAACCCCGCTGGTCAGTCCCCCGTCGGGCTACACGGTGTATGGTTCGCTTGGCCAATACACTATCAGCGGCACGGTCCAGCCATTCGACCCGCCGCTCGGCTTGACGGGCATTTCTCCATCAAGCGGCAATGCGGGATCCACCGTGACCGTGGACATTTCCGGCACCAAGCTTGCATCAAATACCGCCGTCAAACTGAAGAAGCCGGGCCGCGCGGACATCGCGGGATCCTCCGTCCAGATGATCGGCAACACGCTGCGCTGCCAGTTCAACCTCACCGGTGCCGCCTCCGGGGCATGGGACGTGGTCGCCACCAATCCGGATCTGGCAACCTCCACATTGCCCGCCGCCTTCACCGT
>JBFZFJ010000484.1:0-5817 GCA_041306405.1 Verrucomicrobiales bacterium
GGAAGATGATCCGGAAATGCTGGCAACCCTGCGCTGGCTTTTCGCGGCGGTGGCCGGACACCTGATCGCGTGGTTCCGCGAGGCCGCCACACGGTGCACAGCCACATTCGGACCATTTACACCATCATCGACGAATTCCGCATCCAACACACCATCGCAGGATGGGATTTCTGGAGCGAGAAGGTTGCCGCAAACCCCGGCCTTGCCGTCGCCGTGGAAACCAGTTTCGGAGCGACCGTCGAACAACTGCTTGAAAGCGGTGTGACGGTTTTTCCGGTCAATCCGATGAATGCCAAACGCTATCGCGAGCGCCAGTGCTCGAGCGGCAACAAGACCGACCGGCACGACGCCTGGGCGCTGGCCGACGCACTGCGCCTCGACGGTCACGCCTGGCGACCGCTGGCGGTTCAGGACCCATTGGTGGCCGAACTGCGTGTCCTGTGCCGCGACGAGGTGGCGCTCATCGGTGAACGCACCGCGCTGGTCAACCAGCTCCAGCAGTCCCTCCACGAATACTACCCAACGGCCCTGGAGGCTTTCGACGATTGGACCTGCTGCGGTGCCTGGGCCTTTGTGGCGGCGTTTCCCAGTGCCGCGGACATGGTGAAGGCGGGCAAGCGCAAATGGGACAAGTTCCTCCACAGCCACAAGTTGTATCGGGCCCAAACCTATCAAGATCGCATCACCGCCTTCGAACGGGCGGGCCAATGGAAGGTGAGTCCCGCGCTCGTCGCCGCCAAGAGCCACTACACCGTGCCCCGCTGCAGGCAGTTGCGGGTGCTCCAGTCGCAACTCGACGCCTACCGGCGGCGCATTGAAGCCCTCTTTGCCACGCACTCGGACAGCGGCTTGTTCGGTTCTTTGCCCGGAGCCGGGGCCAAGATCGCCCCGCGCCTGCTTGGTGAGATCGGCAGTGATCGCGCGCTTTATGACAATCCGCAAGGACTCCAATGCATGGCCGGCACCGCGCCCGTGAGCTTTCAATCCGGCAAGATCCACAAGGTCAAGATCCGGCGTGCCTGCAACAAACAGCTGCGCCAAACGATGCACTTGTTCTCCGACCACAGCCGGGCCAAATGCCCTTGGGCAGCCACCTGCTACGAGGCCCAGCGGCAGCGGGGCAAGACCCATGCCCAAGCCCTGCGTTGCCTGGGCCAGCGGTGGCTGAAAATCATCTGGAAAATGTGGCAAACCCATACTTCATATGATCCGGATCTCCATTCGCTCAACCAATATGCCCACGGCTCCTGGGTCCTGAATTTCCAACCCCAATAACCCCCTGCATCCATGACCAAAAAAAATCGCAAAAATACCGCTTCAAACCTATAGAACGTCTTTTCCGGGTCGGTGCGCATGAGGGGCTGAAGTGCGGTTCGGAGGCCGGGAGAAAAGAAGTTGGCGGAACTTCGGCGTGGGGCGAACAGGTGATCGTGCCCGGAGCCAACCTTCCCTCAATTATGGAGCCTTGCACAGGCGCCCAGCACCCTGGCGCGAAGACGTTCGGAGGCATCCGTTTTGAGCCCGCTGATGTGCGAGCTGTATTCCAGAACCGACAGAGCCACCGAGGGCTGCCCCAGCCAAAAGAGCGCCCGGGCCTGTAGCAACCCGAAGCCGTGGAGCAGCCGCGGACGACGCGCCAGCAGCTTCTCCGCCTTCCGAATCAGCGGCTTGATCTGCATCCCGCGTCCCACCGCCGAAACGTAAACGCGTGTGCACAGAACATGCCCGGGGCACATGGCGAGGCCGCGTCGCGACCAGTAGGCAGCGCGCAGCGGCTTACCGGCATTGAGATAGAAACTGCCGACCTGATGCGCAACGGAAGGGTGGTCGACCTCAAGCGAGGAGATCAGACGTCCGGCTTCCCGCAAGGCAAACCGCCTGCCCTCGCCTTGGAGGAATCCGATGCAGCGCACCAAGGTTTCCAACGGCCAGGGACTGGAAGAGAGCGCCTTGCCAAACCAGCGCGCAGCGTCCTCGTGGTTTCCCCTATCAGCGCAGAATTCCACGAGCGCCCGGAGGACCCAGAACGGCTGGCTGGCGTCCGTCCCTGCCAACTCGCGGAGGATTTCGAACTCCCGGCCGGTATCGCCGGACCGCTCGGCCTTGCGGGCTTCGAACCGCGACATGACCACGGCGGACGGATTGCCGGGACGGGGCAGCGCGCAGACACGGTCCAGAAGGTCGTCGAACTGCTCACCGACCAGCCGCATCCCCCCGGCCGCGGCGACGGCGAGATGGTTTCCCTCGATATCTGCGGTGAGAACGCTCCCACTGGAGATTTCTCCCCAGCCGCTTGTCGGATCACCCCGATACATGGCCGCGTTTTCCGTCGCCCGGAAGTAGATGATGTGAGTGCGGACTGGTGCCGCTGGGGAGGCTGTCAGGAGCCAGCGGTTGTAGGTCGCCCCACCGGTCTCCGGTCGGCTTCGCGCGATGCCCGGCGCCCGCTGGTCGAGCTCGGCGTCGTCATCGAGTACCACGACCGCCGGAACGTCGACGCCCCGAATCAGTGCGGCCCTGGCCAGATGCAAGGCCACGTGCGCGCCGAGGGAAAAACCGACAAAGACAACCTTCTGGTCCGGCAGCACCTCGAGAACATCCGGGATGACTTCTTCCGCGAATTCCTGCCACGAACTCCAAGGTCCGGGTTGGTCCGGATCCGTGTGGCCTTGAACAACGGCAAGGCTGTGACGCGTTTTCAGTTTCGTCTCTCCGCTGTAGCCGAAGGTCACTGATCCGCCCAGCCCCGGGGCAAGGCAGACGGTGACGCCGGTATCCGTCCGTTGAATGACCGTGCACCTTCCGGCCTTGTCCGCAGCGCCTGGAGCAATCTGCCCAGAGATGTAGCGGGCCAGCGCCACCGGAGAGGCGCTGCGAGCGAACACCGCCGGCGGGATGGCGATTCCGAATTCCGTTTCAAGCCCGATCAGCAGGTCGATCGCGGAGAGAGAGTTGCCACCGGTCTTGAAGTAATCTTCATCGTGCCGGGGCCGGTGTCCCAGGGCTTCTGAAAAAACCGCCGTCACCTTCGCCAGGAGATCATCCGACACGGCTTCAGGCGCTTGTTCCGGCGGATCGTCCGTCCTGCGGCAGCGGTCTCCGTAGTGCCCGGCAAGCTGGTTGCGGGAAATTTTTCCGGAAGTCGTTCGCGGCAGGTCTCCGGTCTCAAGGAGGATGAAGTCCGGAACCATCCACGAGCGGAGCCGGGCTTCGCAATGCCGCCGGATTTCATCCGCCGTGAGACCGGACGCCCTGACGACCAGCGCGGACTTCTCTCCCAGAACCGGGTCCGGCACAGCGAAAACGGCCGCTTCCAGGACGCCGTGCAAGGAAAGCACTTCCTGCTCGATTTCCGCCGGAAAGATCTTCTGCCCGCCGCGCGTGATGCGGTCGTCGATCCGTCCGGCAACCGACAGCCCTCCGTCGGCCGTGCGGATTCCGAGATCTCCGGTTCTAAGGAAGCCGTCGGAGGTGATTTCCGGGGGCTTTTCGCACACCAGTGGATTGAAGGTGCCGCCGCGAATCAGGATTTCCCCAGCCTGCCCATCGGGAAGTGCCCGCCCGGCACTTCCGGCAATCAACACCTCCCAGCGCGGATGGATTTGCATCGCCGGTAGCCCTCCGTCCCGCCGCCGGTTCATGGCGACGAACGGACAAACCTCGCTGAGGCCGTAGAACTGGACGATTTCGCAACCGAGGGTCTTCGTGATATCCTCGCACAAGCCTGGCTCGACCCGGTCTGAACCGATGCTGGCAAGCTTCAGCCCCCGAGGTGTCCAGTCGTTTTCCCGGCACCAGGAGAGCAATTGCCGGTAAAAAGTGGGGACCATGGACACGTAGGTCGGCGCAAAATCATCGAACCACTTGGCAGCGAGCGGGAGCTGGAATCCGCCCGTCCAGCACACGGTTCCCCCGGCAAGCATGACCGAGAGGGACGAACGCCAAAGGGAGTGGAGATGGGCAATCGGCATCATGCACAGCGCCCGGTCGTCCTCACGGAAGTCCAGCCAACTGGCGTGTTCGGAAACGGCGTCGATCAGACCCGCGCCGGTCTGGCCCACGAGTTTCAGCCGTCCGGAAGTGCCGGAAGTGCAGGAAATCAGCGCGAGTTCCTCCGGAACACCGGGCTTTGATCGACGGTCGAACGATCCTTCGAATTCAACAGCTCCTGCGGCGGAATCAGGAACCAGCAGGAGAGGGACTCCATTCGCCCGGGCCTCGAGGGTCAACGGCGCGGACGGACGATGATTCATCATGACGGCCCGAACCCTGAGCTGGTCCATCAATGACCGGTAAAACGCGGCGGTCTCCTGGGCTGGGACGGGCACGGCAACCGCGGTTGCGGCGATCGCCAGCAGGGCCTCAAGGGCTTCCGGTCCGTCCGGCAGCGCGATGAGGACCACGTCTCCGCGACGGATATCCTTGGCCTCAAGCTGGCTCCGCATCGCCGCTACCCGTTCGGCGAGCTGCCGGAACGTCCACTGTGCCGACAGGTCCGCGCCAGTCAGCGCCTCACGGTCGCCATGTCGGGTGGCCAGAGATTCCAGCCAGCATCCCACGGCGCTGGACACACCAATGTTGCTCACCATCACTTCGTGTTCATGGAGGAAAGGGGCTCAGGAGGCCATGGCGACGAGCACACGGCGCTCGCCTTCGAACGCGTGCCGCCCGTGCGCCACGCGTTCGTTGTCGACGAGCAGGACATCGCCCTCTTCCCAACCGAAGTCGCGCTCGCAATTCCGGCTTACCTCGTCGATTTTCAGGATGTCCTCCGGAGAGATCGGGGTGCCGTCGCCGAAGGATGACATCTTTGGAAAATTTTCCGTCTTGCCGAAGACCCTCTTTAGCTTGTCGAAGTTGGCCACGCTCAGATGCGCCGGATGCCAATTCACGGCTTGATTGTACCACAAATCCTCGCCGGTTACGGAATGCCGCCGATGGGACGGGTGCGTCCGGCTGACGAAGAGGCCGTCTTCTTTCCATTCGTATTGCAGCCCTTGCTCACCATCCAGCAACTCGGAGACTTCGTCCCGGTCTTCGGTCTCGTAGGTCTGCTGCCAGGACTTCCCGAAACCGGCCCCGTGATGCATGAAGGCGGTGTAACGCACCCCTTTTTCCCGGAAACGGTCGGTGATTCCGGTGGGGAGTTTTTCCCCAATTTCGGCCAAGAAGCCGAGCGGCGTGGCCCCGCCCGATTGGGCGTTTTTCATGCAGAAAAACCAGATGCGGCCCGGAATGCGGGGAGTGTAGCTCATCTCGCAGTGCAGCGGGATATGAACCGTCCCGGCATACTCGGTGGAGGTGTATATGCGGCCTTCCACCTTGCTCCGCGGAGACCCGCCGCCGGTGTATGCGAGAAGATCCGGAGTCAGCGCGGTGACGACCGTTTGAAAGTCCTCCGCTGAGGCAACCCGGGCTCCCCTGAAAAGCAGGGCGCCGTGGACCAGCAGCTGCCCTTCAAGAGCCTCGCGATGGCAGGAGATCCGTTCCGCGAGTTCCTGCGACGTCAAGCCCGGGGGGAAATCGTTTATTCGATGAGGCAGATTCATAGTGGTTTTGGCACCCCCGACTTCAGATTTTAGGCGCCCCGCGATCTTCGACCAGAGGACAGCCAAACTAAGCTGTTCTGGCTGTGGACGGGGAGGCCGTAGTTGAGCATCGGTGCGGAGTCAATGACATATTTGGATGACCGCGGTCAGGGTTCCTCCATTAGGGAAATACCACGGGAGGCTTTCCTAACAGGCTTGTACGCCGTATTTTGTGCCTTCAGTCTTCCTGAATGCCAAGAAATCCCGACAAAATCGACTATTCCCAAGG